>NZ_JBSGZO010000485.1:0-6189 GCF_053611045.1 Streptomyces sp. NPDC054841
ACAGACCCCGACGGCTCACCCGCCACCAACGCCCGCAACCCCGCGACAAACTCCTCCCGACCAGCCGCAGTCACCACCGCACGATGCTCGAACCGAGCACGCGACACCGCCAACGCATAGCCCACATCAACCGGCGACCACTCCGACCGCTCCCCAAGGAACGACACCAGCCGCTCCGCCTGAGCCTGAACCCCCGCCTCAGTACGAGCCGAAAGCACCCACGGCACCGTCACCCCGGGAGCGACAGCGGCGATGGACTCCTCGCCATCAGTTTCATCGGCCGGCGCCTGCTCCAGCACCACGTGCGCGTTCGTCCCGCTGATACCGAACGACGAGACCGCCGCCCGACGCGGACGACCCAGCTCCGGCCACGCCCGCTCCTCCGTCAACAGCGACACCGCACCCGCAGTCCAGTCCACCTGCGACGACGGCTCATCCACATGCAGCGTCTTCGGCATCACCCCATGCCGCATCGCCAGCACCATCTTGATGACGCCGGCAACACCAGCCGCCGCCTGGGTGTGCCCCATGTTCGACTTGACCGACCCCAGCCACAACGGCTGATCGGGCTCCCGGTTTTGGCCGTAAGTGGCCAGCAGCGCCTGCGCCTCGATCGGATCACCCAGACGCGTACCCGTCCCGTGCGCCTCCACCACATCCACATCACGAGCCGACAGACCCGCATTCGCCAACGCCTGCCGGATGACGCGCTGCTGGGCCGGGCCGTTCGGCGCCGTCAGACCGCTGCTGGCACCATCCTGATTGATGGCCGTGCCCCGCACGACCGCGAGGATCTGGTGACCGTTGCGCTGGGCGTCCGACAGACGCTCCACCAGCAGCATGCCGACGCCTTCTGAGAATCCGGTGCCGTCCGCCGCACCCGCGAAGGACTTGCAGCGACCGTCGGCGGCGAGACCGCGCTGCCGCAGGAACTCGGCGTAGGTGCCCGGGGTGGACATCACGGTGGCGCCGCCAACCAGGGCGAGCGAGCAGTCGACGTTGCGGAGCGCCTGGCCGGCCAGGTGCAGGGCGACCAGCGAGGAGGAGCACGCGGTGTCCACCGTCACCGCCGGCCCCTCGAACCCGAAGGTGTAGGAGACGCGGCCGGAGGCGACGCTGCCGGAGCTGCCGGTGCCGAGGAAACCCTCGACGCCTTCGGGAAGCGCGTCCCAGGCGACGGTGTAGTCGGTGGTGTTCATCAGCCCGGTGAAGACACCGGTCCTGCTGCCATGCAGGGACTCGATGTCAAGGCCGGACGACTCCAGTGCCTCCCACGAAGCTTCGAGCAGCAGCCGCTGCTGCGGGTCCATCGCCAGCGCTTCACGGGGCGAGATGCGGAAGAACGTCGGGTCGAAGTCGCCCGCGCCCTCCAGGAAGCCGCCCTGCGGCGCCTGCTCAGTGGTCTCGTCGTCCGCCGTGCGGAGCTCCTCCAGGTCCCAGCCGCGGTCGGCAGGGACGTCGGAGATGCTGTCACGGCCGTCGCGGAGCAGCCGCCAGAGTTCCTCCGGGGTGCTGACGCCGCCGGGGTAGCGGCAGCTCATTCCGATGATGGCGAGGGGTTCGCGGTCCTTGTCCTCCGCCTCGCGAAGACGGCGGCGGGTCTCCCTGAGATCGGCCGTCGCCCGCTTGAGGTAGTCGACCAGCTTTTCTTCATTCGACAACTGAGGTCACTCCACTGTGAAGGCTTCGGCCTGCGGCCTGCGGCTTGCTGCTGACTGCTGCGGTGCGTGGGCACGCGCTGACCACTCCGGCGGGGGCGTGCGCTGGGGACGGCGTCCTCCGGCCGCGCGACGACGCGGGGCTCACGACTGCCCCAGTTCGTTGTCGAGCAGGTCGAACAGTTCGTCCGCAGTCGCCGACGCCAGTTCGTCCTCGTCGGCCGGTGCCTGGGTGTCGCTCATCCGGTCGCTCCACTTCGCCATGACGGAGCGGAGGCGTGCCGTGATGCCCGAGCTCTCGTCGTCGTCCCGCGCGACGGCCGACAGCAGCGCCTCCAGCCTGTCGAGTTCGCTGTAGACGGACTGCGAGGTCGGGCCGGTGGCCGGGCCGACCTCCCCGAGCAGGTAGTCGGCCACCGCGGCAGGTGTCGGGTAGTCGAAGATCAGCGTCGCGGGCAACCGCAGACCGGTGGCCTTGCCGAGCTGGTTGCGCAGCTCCACCGCGGTCAGCGAGTCGACGCCCAGTTCGAGGAAGCCGAGCTTCGGCCCGATGTCCTCCGGGCCATCGAAGCCCAACACGGCAGCCGCCCGGGCCCGTACGAGGTCCAGAACCGCCGCCCGCTGCTCCGCCTCCGGCAGACCGGTGAGCCGGTCCGCCAGTGTTCCGGCGTCGGAGCTCTGGGCGGTGGCGGCGGCCTGCGCGGTACGACGTGCCGGGACCCTTACGAGACCCCGCAGCAGCGTCGGCACCCCGGCGTCGGCGGCCCGAGCCCGGATGCCGGCCAGGTCCAGCCGCATCGGTACCAGCAGCGCCGCCGCTTCCGGCAGCAACGCCGCGTCGAACAGCGCGAGACCGTCGGCGTCCGACAGCCCCTCGGCGCCCGCCCGGGCCATCCGCTCCTGGTCGGCCTCGCTGAGCTGGCCCACCATGCCGCCCGACTGCGCCCACGCACCCCACGCGAGCGAGACCGCGGGCAGCCCCTGCGCGCGCCGGTGCTGGGCAAGTGCGTCGAGGAACGTGTTGGCGGCGGCGTAGTTGCCCTGCCCCGCGTTCCCCATCACCCCGGCCGCCGACGAGAACAGCACGAACGCCGACAGGTCCATGGCTTGCGTCAGTTCGTGCAGATTCCACGCCGCATCCACCTTCGGACGCAGCACCGCATCCAGACGCTCCGGCGTGAGGGACGGCACGATCCCGTCATCCAGCACCCCGGCGGTGTGGACGACGCCGCTGAGCGGACGTTCCGTCGTCACCGACTCCACCAGTGCTTCGAGCGCCATCCGGTCGGAGGCGTCGCAGGCGACGATCTCCACGTGGGCGCCCAGCTCCGTCAGCTCATCCGCCAGTTCGGCAGCCCCTGACGCCTGGTCCCCGCGGCGGCTGGTGAGCACCAGGTCCCGCACGCGGTGCTCGGTAACAAGGTGCCGCGCGACGAGGGCGCCGAGGGCACCCGTGCCGCCGGTAACCAGGACCGCGCCATCGGCGAGACGGCGGGTCGCGCCGACACCGGGCGAAGCGGCGGAGTCGTTCCCCGGCGAAGCTCCGGCGCCGGTACGGACGCGCGTCAGGCGCGCTACCCGCAGCGTGTCGCCGCGCACGGCGCACTGCGTCTCGCGGGTCAACGCCAACTCGGCGAGCAGGTCGGGAGCCACGGTCACGTCCGCGTCCGCGTCGGCGTCCACCAGGGCGAACCTGTCCGGGTTCTCCGATTGCGCCGACCGTACGAGTCCCCAGACGGCCGCGCCGGCCACGTCGGGGACGGCATCACCGTCGGCCGCGGCAACCGCGCCCCGCGTAACGAACACCAGACGTGCGTCAGCGAACCGTTCGTCGGCGATCCACTGCTGCGCAAGCGCGAGCGCGCGGTGCGCGACGGTGTGTCCGTTGGCCGCCACGTCGCTGCGGTCGTTGACAGTCTCGAGGGTGTCAAGGGTGTCGAGGCCGTCGACCGGGACGAGGACCACCTTCGGCAGCGCCGAGCGCGTGCCGGACTCCACCGCCGCAACGAGCGCGTCGAGCCCGGCGTAGGCGTCGCCGCCGGACCAGGCGGCACCGAGGCCCCCGCGGGGGACCGTGCCGACGACGGCCCAGTCGGCGGACGGCCGGTCGGAGTGTGTCTCCCTCACGGCCTGGCGCAGCTGCTGGGCGGCCTGGCCGAGCACGGACTTGTCCAGCTCCGTCCAGTCCACCGTGAACAGCGCCTCCTGGGCGGCGCCACCGCCCGCCGAGGACAACTGCTGCGTGTCCACCGGCCGCAGCACCAGCGACTCGACGGCCGCGACAGGCACACCCACGGCATCAGCGACGGTGAGCGAGAACGCATCCGTGCCCGCCGGAGCGAGGCGAACTCGCAGGGCAGACGCACCAGTGGCATAGAGCTTCACCCCACTCCACGCAAACGGCAGCCGCGCCCCACCACCAACGCCAGACGTGCCCGAAACGAAGTCACCGAACGCGGCAGCGTGCAGCGCCGCATCCAGCAGCGCCGGATGCAGACCGAACCCGTCCGTACTGGTCTCCTCGGGCAACGCCACCTCGGCAAAGACCTCATCACCCAGCCGCCAGGCCGCCCGCACACCCTGGAAGACCGGGCCGTAGGACAGCCCAGTCGCCGCGAATGCCTCGTAGAAGGCCTCAGGCTCCACATCCACCGGTTCAGCACCCTGCGGCGGCCACACCGACAACCCGACGGGCTCGGTCTCCGCAACCACGCCCGCCACCGTCCCGACAGCGTGACGCGTCCATGCCTCACCCGGTTCCGCGTCAGCCGGCTGCGAGTAGACGGCCACCTGACGGCGCCCCGACTCGTCCGCATCGCTGACGGTGACGCGGAGCGCGACTCCGCCGCGTTCCGGAATCACCAAGGGTGCCTGGAGGGTGAGGTCTTCGAGCGTGGAGCAGCCGACCTGGTCTCCGGCCTGGATGGCCAGCTCCACCATCGCCGTCCCCGGCAACAGCACCGACCCCATCACGGCATGGTCGGCCAGCCACGGATGCGACTGGAGCGACAGCCGCCCCGTCAGCAGCAGACCGTCCGAGTCCGGCAGCGTGATCGCCGCACCGAGCAGCGCCTGACCGGCCGCGCCGATCCCGAGGCTGGCGACATCCCCGGTCTCGGCAGGGCCCTCCAGCCAGTAGCGCTCGTGCTGGAAGGTGTACGTCGGCAGGTCCATGAGGCGACCCCCACGCCCGGCGAACACACCCTCCCAGTCGACCTTCACGCCGTGCGCGTGGAGGGTGCCGACAGCGGTGGTGAACGTGTCGGGCTCGGGACGATCCTTGCGCAGGACAGCAGCGAAAACAGCCTCGGAGTCCTCGGGCAGGCAGCCCTGCCCCATGCCCGAGAGGATCCCGTCCGGACCCAGCTCCAGATAGCGAGTGACGTTCTGGCCGTCCAGATACGCCATGCCGTCCGCGAACCGGACCGCACCACGCACATGACGCACCCAGTAATCCGCCGAGCACAGCTCCAGCCCTTCGGCCAGCTTGCCCGTCACATTCGACACCACCGCAACACGCGGGACGGAGTAGCTGATGCCCTCGGCGACGGCCCTGAACTCCTCCAGCATCGGATCCATGTGGGGTGAGTGGAACGCATGACTGACCCGCAGACGCCGCGTGCGGCGACCCTGCTCCCGCCAGTACGCAACCGCCTCATCCACCACCGCCTCATCACCGGACACGACGACGGACGTCGGACCGTTGATCGCCGCGATCGACACCTGGGCTTCACGGCCGGCCAACTGCTCGGCAACCTCGACCTCGGTCGCCTCGATGGCGGCCATCGCCCCACCACCCGGCAACGCCTGCATCAACCGGCCACGCGCCGCAACCAGCACAGCCGCGTCCTCGAGGGAGAACACCCCCGCCACATGCGCGGCAGCGATCTCACCGATCGAATGACCGATCACAAAGTCGGGTGCAACACCCCAGGACTCGACCAGACGGAACAGCGCCACCTCAAGCGCGAACAACGCCACCTGGGTGTAGCCGGTCTCATCCAGCAGTCCGGAAGTGTCCTCGAACACCAGCTCCTTGAGCGGGCGGTCGAGATGCCGGTCGATGTGCGCGCACACCTCATCGAAGGCAGCCGCGAAGACGGGGAAGGACGCATACAGCTCCCGCCCCATCCCGGCCCGCTGACTCCCCTGCCCCGTGAACAGGAACGCCGAACGCCCGCTCGAGGCCTCACCCCGGACCACACCCGAAACCGCCCCACCCTCGGCAATCCCACGCAGCGCGTCCAGCAACTCACCCCGGTCCGCACCACACACCACCGCACGATGCTCGAACCGAGCACGCGACACCGCCAGCGAGTAGCCCACATCAACCGGCGACCACTCCGGCCGCTCCTGAAGGAACGAGACCAGCCGCTCGGCTTGTGCCGGAAGCCCTGCCGCACTCCGGGCGGAGAGCACCCACGGCACCGTCACCTCGGGAGCCACCACCGGAGTCGGCTTCTCAACCTCTGGCTCAACAACCGGTGCCTGTTCCAGCACCACATGGGCGTTCGTCCCGCTGATACCGAAC
>NZ_JBSGZO010000486.1:0-1224 GCF_053611045.1 Streptomyces sp. NPDC054841
TTCCGGCCTCGCCCGGCGCCCCGAGGTTCACCCGGGAGACCCCGCCGGTGCTCAGCGCGAAGTACTCGTTGCTGCTGTACCACTGGCCCTGGTAGAGCTGCCGATCCCCTGTCCCGCTGACCAGATTCCGGACGCCACGGGCACGAAGGCGTTCAATGCCGCGTACAAGGCCGCCACATACGTCGGCATTGAGCGGCGTGGCCGGCGCTGGACGGTGAAGACCGACAAGGCCCCAGGCCACGTCATCGCCGCGGCCGCGTGCTTGAACATCTTGCGGTGCATGTTGACCCTGGTGCGGGAGAGAGCGCGCAGCTCGCAGATGGTGGGTGATCGCCGGATGCGGACTGTGCGTACTCTCCGTCGGAGCGCTGTCCAGCGGCGCACGGGCGCAGCAGACGGCGCGGCGCACGGCGGAGCGGCTTCGGGGACCGGAGCTGAATCAGGCGCCGTCCACAGCGAGCGCATAGCCGAAGCTCAGCCCGTGCTCAGCCGCGGTGGGGCGTGGCTCACCTTCGCCCGCAGACGGTGGTGCCGGGCGCGGCCGGTGGGCAAGGATTCGACGGATGGGTCCGAGTCGAACGTGCGAGGAGTGCGGGTCAGAGCTGCCCGGCAAAGAGCGGCGTACGGGAAGTGAACCGGCGCAGGGCGGCCGGCCTGCCCGCTATTGTTCCGCCGCATGCCGGCAGCGAGCCTTCCGCCGCCGCTCGGCACGCGACGGCACGGGCCGTACGCAGCAGCCCACCGCGGCCGGGGATCGCTCGCAGCCGCCCACCGCGGGCGTGCAGGCCCGGGAACTGCCTCGTGCGCTCGACACCTTCGTCGGTCGCGGCCGCGAACTGTCCCGGCTGCGCACCCTCGTGAAGTCGGCCCGGCTGCTAACTCTCACCGGCCCGGGGGGAGTCGGCAAGACCCGCCTCGCGCTGGAATTCGCCGGGGATCTCCGGGTCGGCGCGGAGGGCCGGGCCCAGTTCGTCGAGCTGGACTCGCTGCACGACGGCAGCCAGCTTCCCCAGGCCGTGGCCGCCGCACTGGGTCTGGGCGAACGCGGCAGCCGCAGCGGCGTCGAGGTGCTCGCCCATGCGCTGGGCGACCGCTCGATGCTGCTGATCCTGGACAACTGCGAGCACCTTGCCGAGCCGTGCGCACAGCTGGCCGCGGACCTGCTGAGCCGGTGCCCCCGGCTGCGGATCCTCGCCACCAGCCGCGAGGTGCTGCGGGTTCCGG
>NZ_JBSGZO010000486.1:1234-6145 GCF_053611045.1 Streptomyces sp. NPDC054841
GTGGTGTTCCGGGTCGGCGAACTGTCCCTGTCACCGGCCGCCGACGTGGACGATCCGGCGATGGTGCTGCAGGCCGATGCGGTACGGCTGTTCGTGGAGCGCGCCGCCGGCTGCGCGCCCGGATTCGCGCTGAACGCCGGCAACGCCCGTACCGTGGCGGAGATCTGTCGGCGCCTTGACGGTATGCCGCTGGCCATCGAGCTGGCGGCCCGCCGCACGGGAGTCCTTCCGCTGAGCGACATCCTGGCCGGACTTGACGACCAGCTCGCGCTCCTGACGGACGGCAGCAGGACCGGGCCCGGCCGGCATCGCGAGCTGGCCGCGGCGATCGACTGGAGCCATCGATTACTGGATCCGGAGGAGCAGACGCTCTTTCGGCGTCTCGCCGTCCTCGTCGGCGGATTCGACGCCGTGGGAGCCGCCGCGGTCTGCGCCGACGGCGAGGTGCCGCCGCGTGATGTGCTGCGCGTGCTGTGCGCCCTGGAGGCCAAGTCCTTGATCGTGCGGCTGCCGGGGAGCGAGAAGACCGCGAGATTCCGGCAGCTGAGCGCCATCCGGGCCTACGCGCTGGACCGGCTCGCCGACTCCGGCGAGCTGCACAGGACCTGGCAGCGCGCCCTGGACTGGCTGACCGGTCTCATGGAGCCCTCTGCCGGCCAGGTCTTCGCCGACCAGACCGGAGGGCCGTTGGCGAAAGAGCGGGACAACCTCGCGGCGGCCGTCGCCTACGCCACCGGCCGCGACGGCACGCCGCACCTCGGTCTTGGCCTGGCGCTGGCGCGGGTGCGCTTCCAGCAGGAACAGCTGACGGCAGCGCGGCACCTGCTGACCCAGATACTCGCGCAGGACGACGGCCCCCCGCAGGCCGGTGCGGCACTGGCGCTCGCCGCACGCGCGGCCTGCCGGCAGCAGGACCCGGCGGCCGCGCTGCGCTTCGGGGAGCAGGCGGTGGCAATCGAACGGCGAGGCGGCGGCCCCGCGGCACTTGCCAACGCTCTGGACGCCCGCGCCGCCGCCATGGTGTTCTGCGGCGAGTTCGACCGGGCCGTGGCCGACTTCGCGGAGTGCCTGGACATCGTCGCCACGCTCGGCCGTCCCCGTGACACGGCTTGGTGCCGACATCATCTGGCCTGGGCGCTGCTGCACATCGGCAAGACGGCCGAGGCCGACGAGCTGATGGCGTCCTGCCTGCCGCTTTTGCGCTCACAGTCCCCCTGGTGGCAGTCGGCAGCGGCCCTGCACACCGCCGGTGCCGTCCGACTCGCCCTGGGCGAAGTCGACGCGGCCCATGATCTGTTCGCCGAGGGCCTTGGCACCGTGCCCGGTGAGAGCTTCCATGCGCTGTATCCGCTGGAGGGGCTTGCCATCGTGGCGGCGGAACGAGGCCAGATGAAGCGGTCGCTACGGCTGTTCACTGCGGCTGCACGGGCGCGCAGAAGGCTGGACACCGAGCCGGAGGCCGAATGGCGACGGCAGGTCGAGTCGGCGACGGCCCGCGCGGCAGCGGCACTGACCCCGGCGGCTCGGGACGGCGTGCTGGCCCAGGGACGCCGGATGCGCTGGGAGCGGCTGATCGGGTACGCCCTGCGCGCAGCCGACGAAGGACCGGCCTCGTCCGTCCGCACCGAGGACGGGCGGTCTCCGCTCACAGGGCGGGAGATGACCGTGGTCGCGCTGGTCGCCGAGGGACTCACCAACCGTGAGATCGCCGCCCGTCTGGACCTGTCGGCGAGCACCGTCTCCACCCATCTCGACAACGTACGGGACAAGCTGGGCATGCGCTCCCGTACGCAGATCGCGCTGTGGGTTGCCGCCAGGACCGCCGGCACGGAACAGCGCCCCGCTCCCGGGGTTTCGTAACGCCGCCAAGTCGCCGGTCATCCGATCGATCCGCGTGCGCGTGGCAGCGACCAGGCTGACACGGAACAGGGCATTCCATGGACCCGACGGCGTGGATCCGGGTCCTCCCCCCATTGGAATGCCCTGCCTGGCTAGTGCAATCCGGCAAGGGAGACGCGATGCGGCAAGACCACGACGCGAGTGGCGAACAGACGAGCTCGAGGAGGGCGTTCATCAGAACGAGTTCGGCGGGAGTGACCGCCGCCCTCGTGGCGACGAGCGCCGCCTCGGCCGCCTTCGCGGCACCCGTGAGCTCGGTGCAGGAAGCACGCGCGGCTGGACGTCCCCTCGCCGTCACCCCCGCCTGCGACGGTCATGAGACCCCGGCGGCAGCTGAGGGCCCGCTCTTCAAGCCTGAGTCCCCCGAGCGGACGGACTTCATCACCCCCGCGATCCGCGGCGTGCGGCTCGACCTGAGCGGCATCGTCTACGACACCGCGTGCAAGCCCCTGCCCGGCACGCTCATCGAGTTCTGGCAGTGCGACCAGAACGGCGACTACGACACCGCCGGCTTTGCGCTGCGCGGCCACCAGTACACCAACAGCCGGGGCGCTTTCCAGCTGAGCACGATCATCCCCCGGGACTACTGGGGCCGTTGGGGCCAGCGGGCTCCCCATATCCACACCCAGGTCCAGGCGCCCGGCGGACCGGTACTCATCACGCAGTTGTACTTCCCCGACGACACCCAGGCCTACGGCCGGGACTTCGCCGCGCTCAACGCCGCGGACCGGCTCCTCAACCGGGCCTGCACGATCACCCTCGCGGGTCCCAAGGCCGGCAACTACACCGGCGCCTTCGACTTCGTCATCCAGACCACGGCCAAGTAACCCGCCCCCAATCGCTCAAGGACTTCCGAGATGAATACGAGCACGTCATCCGGGCGCCCGCGCCTCGTACGGCGGCCGCTGGTGGCGGCGCTGGCCGCGGGCGCCATCGCGGCCGGAGGCCTGATCGCCGCCGGCACCGTCTGGGCCGGACCCGCCCCCGCCGCCAAGGACGTCGCGGCCGCACCGTCGCGCGTCGCCGGGCAGTGGCAGTCGACCGCCGTCCCGGTGGACAAGGGCGACATCACGGCCGTGGCCGCGCTCAGCGACAAGGACGCCTGGTCCGTCGGCTACCGGCTGAAGAGCGACACCGAACTGGAGGCCCTGGCACTGCACTGGGACGGCACCTCCTGGACCCAGCAGTCGACGCTTCCCAAAGACAGCTTCCCGCAGGCGCTCGCCGTCCGGTCGGCCAGTGACATCTGGGCGGTCGGCTCGACGGCGGTCCACTGGGACGGCACCTCCTGGACCGCGAGCGACCTCGACCGCGACCCGGGCGGCCGGATGGTGCCCGAGGCGGTGTCGACGACCTCCGACGGGAAGGCCTGGACGGTGGGACACGCGGTGCCGCAGGGCATCAAGAACGGGGTGCCCGCCATTCAGTCGTGGGACGGCTCGACCTGGCACCGGCAGACCCTGCCCGATGTGGGCAAGGGGGAACTCACCGGCCTCGCCGCCGTTGCACCCGACGACATCTGGGCGGCGGGCACGTCCTACGGGACCGACTCCACCGCGCAGAGGGCCCTGCTGCTCCACTGGGACGGCACCTCCTGGACGCGGGTCGCCACACCCGCGGCGGCCAAGGACGAACTCCGCTGGATAAGCGGCCTCACCGCCCTGGGTGCCAACGACGTATGGGCGGTGGGCGGCTCGACGTTCAAGGGCTCCGACCGCCCTTACGCGGCGCACTGGGACGGCAAGAAGTGGACCGATGTGGCAACACCAGAGATCGCCGACGGCCGGCTTCGGGCCGTCGGCAAGACCGGGCACGGCGCGCTGTGGGCGGTCGGCGGCAAGGGTGCCGTCTCCCTCGCCCTGCGCTTCGACGCGCAGCAGCACCGTTGGGAGAAGGCAGCCGACCCCGGCGTGGTGGTGCGAGGGTTCGCCACCGTGCCGAAGAGTGCAGATCTGTGGACCGTGGGCATTGCCAAACAGGGCGACCTTGTCCCGGCGGTGACCCGCCTCACGGGCTGACACCGACACACCACCCGGGCCCGGACCGCGCATTATGGTCCGGGCCCGGAGTGCCTTCCAGATGGGCTCGGCGAGATGCTCCGCCATCGACGCACGGAACTTGGCCGCAATCGTCCGGGTCACCTCCCCGACATCGGCGAGCGCCGCCCGCCAGTCGTCGTTGGTGAAGGCCAGAATCATGCAGTTGCGGTCCTCTGGCGGCAGCGCGCACCAGCGACACCCTCAAGGCCCGCTCCGCCCGCGAGGCCACCCTCCTCTTCCTCGCCAAGACCGAAGCCGGCCCACCGAAGCTGCCCGGCAAGGGCCTCTCCACCTGGACCATGGTCCGCCTCGACGTCTCCGAGACCGGCGAGGACGCCGCAGTCGGCGCAACTGCCGCGCGGCGGGCCCTGCGGCGTGCGGGCGGCTGGGATGGGGGCGGGGTTGGGGGATGCGTCGTCCAGCTCGCAGTCGATGCAGGTCCCGACAGGTCTGGGGCGGGTGCCGTGCTCGGGACGTAGGCCCTGCTCGAGGCGCTGGGCGCGCTGGCGGGCGACGAACGCCGGCGGGGGGATGGTCCCCGCAGGTCGGTACCGAAACCGCCAATCGGTGCCTGCTCCCCGCACCCGCGGGCCTCCCGCCGCACCCATGCCGGCCCACAGCCAGGAGGCCCAGACATGACCGCCCAGCCCTTCCCTCCCCAGTACCCGGCCCACGGCGGGCCCCACGGCCCCGCAGTCACCCTGGTCGCGCTCACCGCCGGCAGCGATACGCGCGGCTCTCGAGAGACGGCCCCGCACGACAGAGGCCGCTCTGACCGCGGGCGTACGAACGGCTTGACCACCTTGGG
Source organism: Streptomyces sp. NPDC054841 (assembly GCF_053611045.1). Classification (NCBI taxonomy): domain Bacteria; kingdom Bacillati; phylum Actinomycetota; class Actinomycetes; order Kitasatosporales; family Streptomycetaceae; genus Streptomyces; species Streptomyces sp. NPDC054841. The sequence goes on from NZ_JBSGZO010000486.1 coordinate 5,981, forward strand.
GAGGAAGCCCAGGGGATGCGGCTAGTCACGCCAAAGGAAGGCCGGAGCCACTGGCACTGGCTCCGGGCCCCCCTTTCAAACCAGCGCCGGAGCCTGAACCAGAAGACGGCCCCCAGGGCCCGGGATCACTGCTGAGGGGCTCCGGTGAGGCACTCCGGCGGGCTG
>NZ_JBSGZO010000487.1:0-6082 GCF_053611045.1 Streptomyces sp. NPDC054841
CGGCTACGCTCGCGATCCCGGCGTCCCGGCATGCACGGGCAACGCGGACAGCGATCTCGCCTCGGTTGGCGATGAGCACCTTGCGCACGATGGCTCCCTCCTTGCTGTGTTATCCCGGGGGCCACCCCCGGACTCCCGGCCGGTCTCCCGGGCCGGGGTGCTCGGCGGGTCACCGCGCCGAAGACTTCCCTGAAACACGCTGAGTTTAGGGACTGCCGACACGGCCTTTCGACCCGTCCCCAATGGTGAGCTTGCCCACACGGAGCGTGATTCGAGGCGTGCTCGCGACGCGAAACCCCTTGTCGCACCACGGTACGCCGAGTTTCTTCACCGCAGAGTAGCTCTCCGATGTGGTCAAGGTCTCTGTTCTGCGGCCCCTCGGCCGATCCTGTTTCTTTGTGGAGTCCCTACGAATGGCCGAATGATTCTTTGCCTGTGCTCAGACCCTTGTCCGGTGGTTTACCCGTTAGTAGCGTTCGCGGTGTCGTTCGTACTGCTGGTAACAGAGGCTGGGAACCTGAGGGGTGGGCGTCGTGGCGCGGAGACCGGTGGCCGTGGTGGCCGCGATCGTGCTCTTTCTGGAAGCCGTCGGCATCGTGGCGATCAACGGCATCCTCGCCACCTTCGTCGACAGCCAGAACATGTCCCTGGACGGCCTGGATCCGGATGTCATGGCCATGAGTACCTGGGTAATGGGCGGCGTCCTCGGCTTCTACCTGGCCTTCTGCGGTGTGGTGCTGCTGGTCACCGGCATTCGTGACCGTGCGCCCGGCCGCTTCGGCCGTATCCTGCTGATCGCCTGCGCGGTCCTGCACGGTGTGCTCGGCGCCCTGACCGTGGGCCTGGTCGGCTGGCACGCCTTCGCGTTCCTGATGGTGGTGCTGGGGCTGGTCGTGCTCTCGATCGTGCTGTACGCCCAGCCGGAGGCGGCGGACGCGGAGAAGTCGGCGCCCGCCGACGCGGGGTCCCCGGTCCCCGACGGTCCCGCCACTGCGTGAGCGCCACTGCGTGAGCGCCACTGCGTGAGCGCCGTCGACCGTTCTGTGGGTGCCGCCCCGCGAGCGCCGTCGACCATTCTGCGGCCGACGGGAGTTGACGCGTGCCGAGGCCTGGTGCCTCAGACCCAGAGGTCCGTGATCCGGATCTCCAGCTCGCCCAGCAGCCGCCGCAGCAGCGGCAGCGACAGCCCGATCACGTTCCCGTGGTCGCCCTCGATCGCGTCGACGAACGGCGCCGAGCGGCCGTCCAGCGTGAACGCGCCCGCCACGTGCAGCGGTTCGCCGCTCGCGACGTACGCGGCGATCTCGGCGTCCGTCGGGTCGCCGAAGCGGACCGTGGTGCAGGCGGTGGCCGAGACGCGGCGGCCGGAGGCGGTGTCGATCACGCAGTGACCGGTCTGCAGGATGCCCGCGCGGCCGCGCCTGGACTTCCAGCGGGCGGTGGCCTCTTCCGCGTCGGCCGGCTTGCCGAGGGCCTCGTTGTCGAGTTCGAGGACGGAGTCGCAGCCGATGACGAGTGCGCCGGCGGTCCCGGGGAGGGCGGCCACCGCGGCGGCCTTCGCCTCGGCCAGGACCAGGGCGAGGTCACCCGGGGTCGGGGCGGTCAGCGCGTCCTCGTCGACACCGCTGACGATCACCTCGGGGGCGAGTCCGGCCTGACGCAGCAGGTTCAGGCGGGCGGGCGAGGCGGAGGCGAGGACGAGGCGGCGGCGCTGATCGGTCATGCGGGCCATCGTAGGGGGCGGGGTGTGCTGGGGTCCCGGGGTCGGGTCGATGCGGGCCGGCCGCTGTTGCGGACCCACTGCTCAGTGCGATCCACAGCTCGATGCAACCCACCGCTGCGGACCTACGATCCAGCGCGGACCCACGATCCGCGGACCTACGATCCGGTGCGAACCACGATCCGGTGCGAACCACGATCCGGTGCGAACCACGATCCAGTGCAGACCCACGATCCAGTGCAGACCCACGATCCAGTGCAGACCCACGATTCGGCGCGGACCCACCGCTCAGTGCAGACCCATGATGCAGCGCGGACCCACCGCTCAGTGCAGACCCACGACGAACATCGCGACGATCATCGCGATCGCCAGCAGGATCCCCGCGCGCCGCATCATCGCCTGCATGTCGCGCATCTCCTGGGGAGGCTCGTTCTCGGGGTCGGACCACAGCATGCCTTCGATCCTGATGCTGTGGTGTCCGGAACGCCTGAGTATTCGTACTCAGGCTCCCCGGTGCCGACGGACTAATCACGTGCGGGTGAAGCCGCGGTGAACGCGCCCGCGCGGGCTGCGGCGACCGCGGCGGTCGCTCCGCTGCTCAGACCGGCGGGTACGCCGAAGGGCCGGACCCCGTTCGAGGGGTCCGGCTTCCTCTCGCGTCCGACCGGAACAGGCCCTGGGCCGTGTCTTCGCAGCCCCGTCCGTCCTTCGGACGGAGCTGCGCCGAAGGCGCTCCCTAGCTGGGCCAGAACGTGCGCGACCAGGCCCGCGGCCCCGGCCGCAGTGCCCGCTCCCGCCCGATGCGCGCGGGATCCGACCAGCCCTCGGGCGGCTGCGGCGCGCCGGACACGGCCGAGGCCGTCGCCGCGGCGCGCGCCTGGACCACCGCCAGTGCGGCGGCCAGCTCCTCCGGGGTCGGATTGCCCCGTACGACCTTGATCATCTCGACTCCTCGAGGTCCTGGGGGCTACAGGGGAATGTTGCCGTGCTTCTTCGGGGGAAGGTTTTCCCGCTTTGTCCGCAGCTGACGCAGGCCCTTCACGATCTGCGCGCGGGTGTCGGACGGCATGATCACCGCGTCGATGTAGCCGCGCTCGGCCGCGATGTACGGGTTGAGCAGGGTGTCCTCGTAGTCCGCGATCAGCTCGGTGCGGAGCGTCTCCTGGGCCTCCGGGTCACCGGCCGCCGCGATCGTACGGCGGTGCAGGATGTTCACCGCGCCCTGCGCGCCCATCACCGCGATCTGCGCGGTCGGCCAGGCGAGGTTCAGGTCGGCGCCGAGGTGCTTGGAGCCCATGACGTCGTACGCGCCGCCGAACGCCTTCCGCGTGATCACCGTGATCAGCGGAACCGTCGCCTCCGCGTACGCGTAGATCAGCTTGGCGCCGCGCCGGATGATGCCGCCGTACTCCTGGTCCACGCCCGGCAGGAAGCCGGGGACGTCCACGAAGGTCAGCACCGGGATGTTGAAAGCGTCGCAGGTGCGCACGAATCGTGCGGCCTTCTCGCTCGCGTTGATGTCGAGACAGCCCGCGAACTGCATCGGCTGGTTGGCGACGATGCCGACCGGGTAGCCCTCGACACGACCGAAGCCCGTGACGATGTTCGGCGCGAACAGCGCCTGCGTCTCCAGGAATTCACCGTCGTCCAGCACGTGCTCGATGACCGTGTGGATGTCGTACGGCTGGTTGGCGCTGTCCGGGATCAGCGTGTCCAGCTCGCGGTCCTCGTCCGTGAGGTCGAGGGCGGCCTCCTCGGGGAAGGCCGGCGGCTCGGACAGATTGTTCGACGGCAGGTACGACAGCAGGGACTTGATGTACTCGATCGCGTCCTTCTCGTCGCCCGCCATGTGATGAGCGACACCGGAGGTGGTGTTGTGCGTACGGGCTCCGCCCAGCTCCTCGAAGCCCACGTCCTCACCGGTGACCGTCTTGATGACGTCGGGGCCCGTGATGAACATGTGCGAGGTCTGGTCGACCATCACCGTGAAGTCGGTGATCGCGGGGGAGTAGACGGCACCGCCCGCGCACGGGCCGACGATCAGCGAGATCTGCGGGATCACACCGGAGGCGTGCGTGTTGCGGCGGAAGATCTCGCCGTACATGCCGAGGGCCATGACGCCCTCCTGGATCCGGGCGCCGCCGGAGTCGTTGATGCCGATCATCGGGCAGCCGGTCTTCAGTGCGAAGTCCATCACCTTGACGATCTTCTGGCCGAACACCTCGCCCAGCGCCCCGCCGAAGACCGTGAAGTCCTGCGAGAACACGGCCACCGGGCGCCCGTCCACCGTGCCGTAGCCGGTGACGACCCCGTCTCCGTACGGGCGGTTCTTCTCCAGGCCGAAGTTGGTCGAGCGATGCCGGGCGAACTCGTCCAGCTCGACGAACGAGCCCTCGTCGAGGAGGAGCTCGATCCGCTCACGGGCCGTCAGTTTGCCCTTGGCGTGCTGCTTCTCGACCGCACGCTCGGAGCCCGCGTGTGTTGCCTCGTCGATACGACGCTGGAGATCAGCGATCTTTCCCGCGGTCGTACGAATGTCGATCTCGGACATCGGGATGCGGCTCCCTGCCTGGTCACGGGGTTTTTGGCTACTGACCCGTAGCGTATCGGCGCGGATACGGTTCGGCAGTGCGGCGTTTGCCACACCGCACTGCGCTTGCGAACGAGATCAGGTAGGGGTTTCTGCCCGCCTCGCGCCCGCTCCCGCTCCCATCATCGCGCCCGCTCCCGCTCCCATCATTGCGCCCGCTCCCGAGCCCGCCGCCCCGGGTTGCGCCGCGCCGTCCACGATGCCGGCTCGCCCCACGGGCACGGGAACGGCCAAGCTGTGCGGCATGACGCCTGACGACGCCTCCCAAGGCCGCTGGTCCGACCTCGACCGGCCCCCGCTGAACGCTGCCGCGCTGCGCCGCGCCCTGCTGCGCCCGGGCGGTCTGTGGACCTCGCTCGACATCGTCGCGGCGACCGGCTCCACCAATTCCGATCTCGCGGCCCGCGCCGGTGAGCTCCCCGAGGGCGCCGTGCTCGTCGCCGAGGAACAGACCGCGGGCCGCGGCCGCCTCGATCGCACCTGGACGGCGCCCGCGCGCTCCGGGCTCTTCCTCTCCGTACTGCTCAAGCCGGACGTGCCGGTCGAGCGCTGGGGATGGCTGCCGCTGCTCACCGGGGTCGCCGCCGCGACCGGCCTGGCCAAGGCCGCGGGCGCCGACTTCGCCCTCAAGTGGCCGAACGACCTGCTGGTGAAGGTCCACGGCGAGGAGCGCAAGACCGGCGGCATCCTCGCCGAGCGCACCGGTGACGACGGTGTCGTCATCGGCATCGGCATCAACGTCACCCTGCGCGAGAACGAACTCCCCGCCCCCGAGGCCGGCTCCCTCGCCCTCGCCGACTCCGTGTCCACCGACCGTGACCCGCTGTTGCGGGCGCTGCTGCGCTCGCTGGAGCACTGGTACGGACAGTGGCGGGACGCGGGCGGCGATCCGCACTTGTCCAGGCTCCAGGAGACCTACGCGGCGGGCTGCTCGACGCTCGGCCGCACGGTCCGGGCCGAGCTGCCGGGCGACCGTTCGCTCACCGGCGAGGCGGTCGCGATCGACGGCGACGGGCGGCTCGTGGTGACCACTGCGGACGGCGAGGATCACCCCATCGGAGCCGGCGACATCGTCCACCTGCGCCCGGGCGGCTGAACCGGCCGGGCAACCGGGACGTGAGCCAGGGCACACCTGCCGTATCGTTGAGGCCGCGCCGGGGGTCCGTGGGATCCACGGACCGGCACGGCATGACAGATCGGCAGGGCAGTGCGCAGGGAACGGGCAGGAGGCGGCCGGTGACCGTCGACGACACGACTTCCGGCGCGGGCTCCTCCGGCAAGGGTTCCTCCGGTTCCGGCCGGAAGCAGCCGTCGGACGTCCACCCGACGCCGCACCACGAGGTCGATCACACGGCCGAACCGACCAAGGACCCGCTCGCCATCCGTCTGGAGCAGCTGATCCTCGGCGCCGACCGCCGCTACACACCGTTTCAGGCGGCCAGGACCGCCGGTGTCTCCATGGACCTGGCGTCCCGCTTCTGGCGGGCCATGGGCTTCGCCGACATCGGCCAGGCCAAGGCCCTCACCGAAGCCGACGTCCTGGCCCTGCGGCGGCTCGCCGGTCTGGTCGAGGCGGGACTGCTGAGCGAGCCGATGGCGGTGCAGGTGGCCCGGTCGACCGGACAGACCACGGCGCGCCTCGCGGAATGGCAGATCGACTCCTTCCTGGAGGGGCTGACCGAGCCGCCGGAGCCGGGCATGACCCGCACCGAGGTCACGTATCCGCTGGTCGAGCTGCTGCTGCCGGAGCTGGAGGAGTTCCTGGTCTATGT
>NZ_JBSGZO010000488.1:0-6076 GCF_053611045.1 Streptomyces sp. NPDC054841
CGGTGTCGTCGCTGATCAGCTTTATCGGGTCGCTCACGAAGCCGGGAGGTCTCAAGGACCAGGCGGCGACACTCAACAGTTCGTTCGCCCCCGGGCGGCCGTGGCTCGATCTCGCCTGGCAGCTGTTCGGGATCGCCACGGCCCTGGTGCCGGTCGCGCTCGTCGCGCATCTGCTGTTCAGGGAGGGCGTCGGTGGCCTGAAGGCCATCGGCTTCGACCGTACGAAACCCTGGCCGGACTTGGGGCGGGGTGCGCTGGTGGCCGCCGGGATCGGCAGTGCCGGGCTCGCGTTCTATCTCGTCGCCAGGGCCGCCGGGTTCAATCTGACGGTCGTGCCCGAGGCGCTTCCCGACGTCTGGTGGAAGTACCCGGTCCTGATCCTCTCCGCGGTGCAGAACTCCGTGGTGGAGGAAGTGATCGTCGTCGGGTATCTGCTGCGCCGGCTGGGCCAGTTGGGCTGGACGCCGATGGCGGCGCTGGTGGCCAGTTCGGTGCTGCGCGGCTCGTACCACCTTTACCAGGGGATCGGCGGCTTCGTCGGCAACATGGTGATGGGCGTGGTCTTCGTGCTGCTCTACCGGCGGTGGGGCCGGGTCGGCCCACTCGTCGTCGCGCACGCGCTGCTCGACATCGTCGCTTTCGTCGGGTACGGGCTGCTCGCCGGGAAGGTCGGCTGGCTGCCCACGGTGTGATCCACGCGGGGCCCACGGTGTGATCCACGCGGGGCTCGCGGTGTGATGCACGCGGGGTCCGCGGTGTGATCCACGCGGGGTCCGCGGAGTTTCGAGGGGCGTACGGCAGCAGCCGTACGCCCCTCGTGCGTCACGGACCGTGCCTCAGGGACTGGCGAGCAGTTCGCCGTCGATGACGGTGACCGCACGGCCGGTCAGCAGGACGCGGTCGCCGCGCAGAGCCGTCCGTACGAGACCGGAGCGGGCAGAGGCCTGCAGTCCGGTCAGCTCGTCGCGCCCCAGCCGGGCGGACCAGAACGGGGCGAGCGCGGTGTGCGCGCTACCGGTGACCGGGTCCTCGTCGATGCCGACGTTCGGGAAGAAGCAGCGGGAGACGTAGTCGTATCCGCGGCCCGGGTTCTCGGCCGGGGCGGTGGCGATGATGCCGCGCTTCGAGTGGGTGGCCAGGGCCGGGATGTCGGGTGTCAGGCCGCGTACGGTCGCCTCGTCCGCCAGCTCGACCAGCAGATCGCCGATGTGGTCGGCGGTGTCGTGGACCGAGAGCGGAGCCGCGTTGAGTGCCTTGGCGACGCCGAACGGGGCATCCGTGCGGGTCAGCGGCGAGACCGGGAAGTCCAGCGTGATCGTGCCGTCCTCATGTGCCGTCGCGGAGAGGATCCCGCACCGCGCCGCGAAGCGCACCGTGCCGGCCGCGGCCCCGGTGACGGGCAGGGCGCCGGTCGCGTGCAGGACGTGTGCCGTGGCCAGCGTGGCGTGACCGCACATGTCCACCTCCGCGGTGGGGGTGAACCAGCGCAGGGCCCAGTCGGCCTCGCCGCCGGCGGGCAGGGGGTGGGCGAAGGCCGTCTCGGAGAGGTTCACCTCCCTTGCCACGTTCTGGAGCCAGCTGTCGTCGGGGAACGCGTCGGTGTCCAGGAGCAGGACCCCGGCGGGATTGCCCGCGAAGGGCCGGTCGGTGAAGGCGTCGACGATTCGAATCCGCATGCCGCTGACCGTAGGGGGCCACTGAAGCCGCAGGCCAAGGCCAATTTCAGGGAGCTGGCCCGATCGGTGGTTGTCAACCGAAGAGTTCCGATATATCGTTGACGCATCGCGACAGATCAACGATGGAAGGAGCGTAGCGATGCGTTCACGTGGACATGGGTATGGACCCGGATCCGGGCAGGGCAACTGCGGACCGGGTCATCGTGGTCGGGGTGAATACGAAGGAGTCCGTGCCGCCTTCGGTCCGTTCGGGCCGGGGTTCGGCGGGCCGCCGTGGGGGAGCGGACGTGGTCGCGGAGGCGGCCGGGGGAGGGCGCGCCGCGGTGATGTGCGGGCCTCGATCCTGGCCCTGCTGAAGGACCGCCCGATGCACGGTTACGAGATGATCCAGGAGATCGGCGAGCGCAGCGGCGGGGCCTGGAAGCCCAGCCCGGGCTCTGTCTATCCCACGCTCCAGCTGCTGGAGGACGAGGGGCTGATCGTCAGCGAGAGCGAGGGCGGCAAGAAGCTGTTCACGCTCACCGACGCCGGGCGCACCGAGGCCGAGTCGGTCCCGGAGGCCCCCTGGGAGGAGGCGGGCCGTGGCATCGACTGGGATGCCATGAACGAGATACGCACCGCCGGCTTCGGGCTGATGGAGGCGTTCAGCCAGGTCTGGAAGACCGGAACCGCCGAGCAGCGGCAGAAGGCGATCGCGGTCATCGGCGAAGCGCGCAAGAAGCTGTACCTGATCCTGGCCGACGAGCACTGACGCACGGCAGGTGTGCGACGGCAGGTGTACGGGGGAAGGGTCCCGCCCGAGGCGGGGCCCTTCCGCCTGTCCGTGGGCTCAGCTCACCAGCCCGCCCAGCTTGCGCAGGGACTCGTTGAGGGCGGCGGTCGCCGAATCCTTGAGCTTGCCCGCCATCAGCGAGACGGCGGCGCCCGTGAACTCCCCGTCGATCCGGACCGTCGTGGTGTCACCGTCCGGGGTGAGTGTGTAGCGGTTGCCGACGAGGACGCCCATCGGCCCCTTGCCCTTGATGGCGAAGACCCGCTCCGGCTCCAGCTCCTCGACCGTCCAGGTCACTTCGGCCGGGAAGCCCATCAGCTTCATGTTCTCGGCGAAGGTGGCGCCGGTCGCGAGCGTGTCCGGGCCGCCCTGCGGGAAGCTCGTGTGGGTGGCGTTCCACTGGCCGTACGAAGCGAAGTCCGTCAACTGGGCCCACACCTTCCCGGCGGGCGCCTCGATGCGTGCCTCTGCACTGACCTCGGCCATACGACCACCCCTTCACGCGTTCTCGTTGGGCTCTGGTGTCGCGGAACGTAGCCGCGTGGCCGTGAACATTCAATACTGATGAACTGTCAGATTCTTACGGATGGGAGGACACCCGTGGCCGCGCTCCGTCAGGGGGAAAAGGGGTCTGATCTCATCCGTAAGGAGGAGAAACCGGCCGGGTGAGCCCAACCTCCGTGGGAGGCGCGAATGCTTCCACGCGGCGATGTCCGGACCGCGCGGGGCTGATGGGGTGGGAGTGTGCAAATCCCTGTCCCGCGGGTGCCCCAGCAGCCCGCATCCACCCGTGCCGGGACCGGCACCGGACTCACCGAGCAACTGGCCTCGGTCGTCGCGGGCGCGCGCCGGCGCGTGCTGCGGGACGGCGACCGCCAGATCGACACCGCCCATCTGCTGCACTCCCTGATCGAATCGGACCCAGAGGTGCGGAGCGTCTTCGACGGCGGGGCCCAGGTCGCCCGCGTGCTCGGCTACCTCGTCCAGCGGAGCATCGGTTACGGGCTGCGCTGGCAGGCGGCGGTCGAGGACTCGGGCGCGGTCCCCCTGGTCCGCGACCCCGAGTCGGCCGGCTGGTCGCCGTCGGTGGCCGCCGCCATGCAGGACGCGCTGGAGCGAGCCGCGCTGCGCGGGGCCTCGCGCGCCACCGGACTCGATCTGCTCGCCGCGATCGCTGCGGACCGCGAGTGCCGGGCCGTCGAGGTGCTGGCGCACGCGGGGGTCGATACCGCCCGTCTGACGGGTCGCATCGGGGAGCTGCCTCAACAGATGTAGAGGGGCTGCCTCAACAGATGTAGTGGGAGTTGTCTCAACAGGTGTCACGGATGTGACGCTCCTGACGCGGGCTGCCATGATGTGCGGATGCGCGCGTCTCAGGGAAGGAACGCCGGCCTGGGACTCGCCCTGGCCTCGGCGTTCGCGTTCGGTGGTTCAGGTGTGGCGGCCAAGCCGCTGATCGAAGCGGGGCTCGACCCGCTGCATGTGGTGTGGCTGCGGGTGGCAGGCGCCGCCCTCGTCATGCTCCCCGTGGCCTGGCGCCACCGTGACCTGCTGATACGCAGGCCGGCGCTGCTCGCGGGCTTCGGGCTGCTCGCCGTCGCCGGCGTCCAGGCCTGCTACTTCGCGGCGATCTCCCGGATCCCGGTCGGCGTGGCACTGCTCATCGAATACCTCGCTCCCGCCCTGGTCCTCGCCTGGGTCCGCTTCGTCCAGCGGCGGCCGGTCACCCGCGCCGCCGCAGCCGGAGTGGTCCTCGCCGTCGGCGGGCTCGCCTGCGTCGTCGAGGTCTGGTCCGGGCTGAGCTTCGACGCGGTCGGGCTGCTGCTGGCCCTCGGCGCGGCCTGCTGCCAGGTCGGCTACTTCGTCCTGTCCGACCAAGGCGGGGACGGCGCCGAGGCCCCGGACCCGCTCGGCGTGATCGCGTACGGACTGCTCATCGGCGCGCTGCTCCTGACCGTCGTCGCGCGGCCCTGGGGCATGGACTGGTCGGTGCTGGGCGGCAGCGCGAGCATGGGCGGTACGCCCGTCCCGGCGGCTCTGCTGCTCGGCTGGATCGTGCTGATCGCCACCGTCGTCGCGTATGTCACCGGCGTCGTCTCCGTCCGCAAGCTCTCTCCTCAGGTGGCCGGAGTGGTCGCGTGCCTGGAGGCGGTCATCGCGACCGTACTGGCCTGGGTGCTGCTCCGGGAGCATCTGTCCGGACCCCAGATCATCGGCGGTGCGGTCGTCCTGGCGGGCGCGTTCATCGCCCAGTCGTCCACGCCCAAGGCGCCGTCCGGGCCGGTGGCCGGGGGGCCGGGGCCCGCCTCGGGAGCCACCGAGGAGAGCTTGGCGTCCGGACGCGCCGCAGCGTAAGGTGTAACGATCATGCATTCGACCGTACTTCCGCCGCCCGCCGCGTAGCGCGGGCGGCCCACCGCTGACGAAGACCAGGTCCGGGGTGTCCTGTCCCCCGGGCGGTTCGTCGCTGCCCGTGTGCGGAGTCCAGCGGCCAACTGTCCTGTCTTCACGGCCCAGTGGGCCCCGGGGGACTGCCCCCGGACACTCAGCACGGAGACATCACGTGTCGAATTCCTCTTCCGCTGCTTCCCCTGCTTCCCCTTCTTCTGCTTCTTCCGTGTCTTCCGCCGTTTCCGGTTCTGCTGCCGTTTCCGGCCTGCCCGTCGGACGCAGCCTCTTCTATCTCGTCGTGGCCGGCGTGGCCTGGGGGACCGCCGGCGCGGCGGCCTCGCTCGTCTTCGAGTCCAGTGATCTCGGCCCGCTCGCCCTCTCCTTCTGGCGCTGCCTCGGCGGGCTCGTACTGCTGGGCGGCGCGCTCGCGCTGCGCAGCAGCCGGCGTACGAGGACCGCGCCCCGCGAGCCGCGCCGCCGCCGGCTGCTGCGCATCCTCGGTACGGGCATCGGCCTGACCGTCTTCCAGAGCGCCTACTTCGCCGCCGTCGAACAGACCGGACTCGCGGTCGGCACCGTCGTCACCCTGGGCGCGGGCCCTGTCCTCATCGCACTCGGCGCCAGGCTGACCATGGGGGAGCGGCTCGGGGGCGGCGGGATCGCCGCCGTCACGGGCGCGCTCACCGGCCTCGTGGTGCTGGTGCTCGGTGGCGAGGGTGGCACGGTGCGCCCGGTGGGTGTGGCGCTCGCGATGCTGTCGGCCGCGGGCTACGCGGCCATCACCCTGCTGACCCGGTGGCTGGGCCGGGACGGCGGCGGTGACGCGCTCTCCACGACCATGTGGACGTTCGTGGTCGGCGCGGTGGGACTGCTGCCCTTCGCACTCGTGGAGGGGCTGCTGCCGCAGACCGCGGAGCCCGTCCGGGTGCTGTGGCTGCTCGTGTACGTCGCCGCCGTGCCGACGGCGCTCGCGTACGCGCTGTACTTCGCGGGCGCCGCGGTCGTCCGGGCGGCGACGGTATCGGTGATCATGCTGCTGGAGCCGGTGAGCGCGGCGGTCCTGGCGGTGACCGCGCTGAACGAGCGGCTGACCACTGCGACCGTGGTGGGGACGCTGGTGCTGCTGGCCGCCGTCGTGGGCCTGGCCTGGCAGGAGGCACGCCTTGCGGCGGGCCGTCGCAGGGCGGCGGAACTGCTCGCCTGACATGAACGGAGGGCGGGCTCACACGGTCGTGTG
>NZ_JBSGZO010000489.1:0-6072 GCF_053611045.1 Streptomyces sp. NPDC054841
CTGCCCCCAAGCTTCAATCAGGCCGCTACGACGACCCGACGGAAGTGGTCTTTCACCACCTCTCGATCAACATCGCGCCTCGTGGCGCACAGCTCCTTCGCGAAGAACACCGAGGCGGCTTTGAGGATCTCGTTGGCTCGCCGCAACTCGGCTATTTCCTTCCGGAGTTGCGTGAGTTCGGTCCGCTCGGCGGTGGTCAGCAGGTCGGGCCGGCTGCCCTGGTCGGCTTCGGCCTGGCGGACCCAGCCCCGCAATGCTTCCTTGTGGATGCCGAGGTCCCGGGCCACGTGGGCGACCGGTCGACCGGAGGTCTGGACTTCGCGGACGGCCCGCTCACGCAGCTCGTCCGGGTACTTCCGTGGTGCAGGCATCGGACCTGTGTTCTCCCATCTGCCGAGGCGATCATGCCTGGCTTCAGGGCCGCTACAAAATCCGGTTCAGCTCACCTTGACGAGCTGAAGTCAGTATCGGCGTCCGCTCACTGCTTTGACTACCTATAAGCGCAGTGTGCTTGGACGATGGAGAGATCGCTCGCCTGGATGATGCACGCCCGCCGGCATGCCCGGTACGAACGGCTCGTCCAGCACTCCGAGACCCTGATCACCTGGGCCGCCATCACCCTCATGACCAGACGCCTGGCCCGCAAAGGCCCCCGCACAGACAGCTGGGAGAGGAAAAGTCAGCTCATGGGCTGACGACCGACGCCCCCGGGGCACGTTCACCCAACTTGCCTCACAGCTTCCCTAAGGATCGCCAACCGATGGTGCCCGGTGCCCATGGGACGGGCCCCGGGGTGGGGCGGGCCTGTCGGGGTTCTACCGCGCGTAGATGATCAAGGTTGTACCAGCCCGCTGGCGAGCCGAGTGGAACAAGCTCGTAAGTATCCACAGGGGCGGGAACCGGTACAAGCTGATCAGGCACTTCGCTCTCCTTGCCGTCAATGGCTACACGACCTTGCGCAGCCACGAGATTGTCCATGTCGAGGCTCCCTCGGCAGGACCCCTGCATAGTTACGGCAGAAACCCGTGCCCGGTTCACGCGAATCCCGGTCCTGCGTGGGGTTTGGAAGTACCCCACCACCACTACAGCCCCGGCAGGCTGCCAAGTCACCGAAGAGGGCTACACAAACGATAGACCGAGCTTCAGAAACACGTTCTCCTCTTAGAACGGGGCATCGGCACCTCCGTCAGGCCCTTGCATGGCCATCTCCCGTAGGGCCACCTCGATGCCTTCCGCGAGACTGCCGTGCCTCTCCCTGCATGCCGAGCACATGCCGGTCGGCTCGGCAGGCCGTACGCGCCGTTTCGAAGTACCAGGGATCCCGCAGTAGTTGCCAACGCACTCAGGCCAGCCGAGACATGCCGGGCACATGTCGTGTCCATCAGCAAGGGCCGGACTTCCGCAGTCCTTGCACTCGGCCAGAACGTGCAGCACCTCGCCCGTCCACGCGGGCGGCGTCCATGTCGCGCCCGCGTCCACAATCCCGTTGTCCCAGGACTCGCCGCGATCCGGGGCAGACGGAGCTGGAATGGCCGGCGCAGCTGCAGGAACTGGACCGTCGGCCGCACGGCGCAGCCGAGCAGCAATGAGCGCCTCGCGGCTCGTCTTGATCACGCTCGGCCACCCGGGGCCCACAACGACGTGCCGGATCTGCGTCGGGGTCCAGCCCGCGGTGAGCATCGAATCCACAACCGCAGCCTGATCAGAAAGGATCTTTCCGGTCAGCAGGAACTCGGGACCCCACTCCCGCGCAATCGCGTTGAGCACGTCCACGCCCGGAGAAGTCCGCACCGTCTTCTGGCTGGCGCCCGGCGTCGCTGACGACTCGGCTGCTACGTCCTCGCGCAGGCTCTGCTCCTCGATGCCGCGGCCGCTTCCGTCCATCCCTCCATCCCGCTCCACAGGGCCCGCAGATGAAGGCCCGCCGGAAGGACGGAGGGGTGTCTGCGGGTTCTCTGAGGGATGAATGAGGGTTAGTGGCTCATCTTGAGCCGGGGTTGGGCTCATCTTGAACCGAGCTTGGGCCCAAGTTGAGCCTGGGGTGGGCTCATCTTGAGCCATCAGCAGATCAGGGTCGGGCTCAGATTGAGCCCTCACCTGGTCAGAGGCACTCGTCCTGGCCTTCTTTCGCTTCGCCGGAAGCAGGGTGCCTTCGGCGAACGTGAGCTGCTCGATGATGTTGTCGTCGTAGGCCGTCTTCGGCCGCGCCATCTGCTCCAGAAGCCGCAGATTCACCCGCGTGAGGTTCGTGATCGGCTCACCCGTGACCGGGTCAACGCGCCGTACCGAGCTGACGAGCCCCTTGTCGATCAGCGACTTCTTGACGCGCTTGACCGTGGCGGCCGACGTCCCGCAGTCGTCGACGAGCCGCTTCTGTCCCGGCCAGCAGTAGCCGTGATCGTCGGTGCGATTGCAGTAGGCAAGCAGCAGCAGCTTCTCGGCACCGTCGAGGCCTTCGGCCGCGAACACGAGGCCCATGTGTGCAGCGGTCATCGGGCCTCCTCCGGCGCCCTGACGACCATGCACTCGAGGAAGATGGTCGCTGGCGCAGGCCCCGCGCCATGGACAACAACACCATCCTGATCGACCGTGGCCGTGCTCGAGGCGCGCTGAGGCTCAGACCGTGTAGCGGGGGCCCTCGCTACGCTGCTGGACCGCGGGCCATCCGACCGGCGCCCGATCGCCGCCCAGCGGCCAGTGGTGTCTCCCTTGCGTGGGCCCTCCGCCTGACGGCAGTCGAGCACGGCACACCTCCTCTTGGATGTTGTGCCGTGAAGCCTCCTCACGCTAGCTTGCCCGAAGGCTTGCCCAGACCACGAAGAGAGCAGGTGAGAGGCTTGCCCATCTGAGCCGGGTGTGGGTAAGCCATGCGTTGGCAAGCCCACTGCGGCCGCGCGCCGACGGGCGAGCGGAGCTCCTGATGATGCAGCAACACGGGCTGCGGGGATGTGCTGGATTGGCACGTTGGTCCCTAGATTCCTAGGGAGCCGGGATCAGCTGATCAACGTGACGCGGACCACCGAGCTGGAACCCGTACTGGGCTTCGCCAGCGAACTTGTCTATTCTGATGTCGGTGTCCGATGGGCCCTGTGTCCAGGCACCCAGCGCGGTCACTGCGCTGACCACGACTCCGTTGCTTGCCGGCGGGGAGTCGCTTCGACGGCCGCACCTGTTCGCGCAGGGCGGCCGTCACCCATTTACGGGTGGCTTGCGGAGTTCATGCGGGGCATTCTCCTCTCGATCGGCTGTGGGGGTTGGGCGGTGACGCGCCCGGTCGGGAGTCGTCAAAATGGGGCCGATGCGGCGGACTTGCCGGACAGCGCACTGGAGAGTGCACCGCTGAAACAGCCCTGTGCCTCAACCGTGCGCAAGTGCTGGAAGCCGCAGCTGAGGTAGTAGCCCTGGAGCCTGCCGGTCTCCTTCCAGGTGTCCAGGCGCAGCCACTCGCGCTGTGCTTCGGCCTGCGCGACGCGACCGTCACCTTGTCACCTCGCGCTTTCGACCAAGCGCGGTCAGCACGCTGTCCGGCTTCCCGTCGTACACGATGTGCGGCTCTTCGGTGGTCGGCGGATGGAAACGGCCTGCGAAGCGTCGCAGGTCCTCCTCGCTGAACTCGATGCTGTTCGCGTCGACCAGCGCGTTGGCGTTGCGCTCCCGGATCCTCTCCCAGCGCACCTCATGCGGCACCGGCAGATAGATCAGCACAGGCGTACCGCCGGCCTCCATCGCGGATGCCGCCCACTGGGCGCGTTCCTCCGGGGTCCAGAATCCGTGATCCACCACAACGTCACGCCCGGCCGCCAGGTGCTCCTGGAGCTCCATGGAGATGTCGTTGAGGACGGGTGCCTCCCGGACGCGGAACTGCCCGCGGGGGAAGTCGCGCCCGTAGTGGCCGTAGCGGCGGAACATCTCTTCATCCGGGCAGAGGCGCACCATCCCGGCCTGCTCAAAGGCGCGAGCCAGAGTCGTTTTGCCGGCGCCCGGCATCCCGGCCATGAGGATCGCACGGGGCGCGGGCCCGGGCCGGCCGGACAGAGCTGCGGAGATGCGGCTGATCTCGAATCGTCCTTCCAGAGTCAGGGTGTCGGCACGCTGAGCGCGAAGGAGCTCATCGAGGCGGGCTTCGAGGCTGTTGACGAGGGTGTCGTCCCGGCCGACGACGCCGTGGGCGATCACCGCACCACGTCCGACGTGGTCCGTCGTGTGCGGCCGGGAGCGCCCAAGTCGACTCCGTACTCCAGAACTTGGCCGTCGGCGTCCAGGAATCTGGCGGTGAGCACCAGGATCGCTGCCACCGCGCCGTCCTTCAGCTCCAAGAGCTCGAGGTCTTGCTTTGTGGCGATGCGCGCGGTCTCTTCGTCTACGCGCTTCACGACCCGCCGTCCCGTGGCCCGCGCGATCAGGTCCAGCGACAGCCCGCCCTTGAGGCGCTCGCTTCGCGTCAGCCCGGGGAGCACTTGGGCGAACTCCGACGGGATCCAGGACGTCGAGTGGGAGACGATGCCGTGAGCATCCCGGTAGACACGGCTGCGGCGGATCACGTCGTCACCAGGTTCGATGTCAAGCACCGTCGCGACGTCCTCAGGGGCAGGCACTACGCCAGCGAGGTGGCCGCTCGACTTCTCGCCGTTGCCCCACGACGACTGCGTCTTTCCGCTGCGGTCATGGCGCTCGGATCCGGAGGAGAGCGACACGGGGCGCCCCATGACCTCGGTACCGACACCCGGGATGCCCTGGACCAGCTTCTCGTCGCGCAGCAGCTTCATGGCACGGTCGGCGGTGGCCGTGCTGACCTTCCACTCATCAGCCAATGCCCTGATGCTCGGAAGCAGGTCACCCGGCGAGAGTTCCCCAGAGCTGATGAGGTCGCGGTAGTGGCCCGCGATGCGCGCGTACGGCGGCCGGTTGTCGGCTCGGGGTGGCCCGGGCATTTCGCCTCGCCTCCTTTGTCTCGTCCAGGTGCCTCACTATACCGCTTGACACCTGAGGGTACCTCAGGCAACCTGATGTATGGAAGCGGCGGTGATCCTCCGGGAGCACCGCAAAGCACCACCGCAGCAGTCGCCACTTCGGTGGTCCGGAGTCTGAGGCACTTCTAACTCCTCCGGTTTCGACTGTTGCTGCACGTCGCAGCGCTATGCGCTGTCCGTTCTGCAGGATGCCGGTTCGCCGCGCGGCCTGGAGGGCGGAGAGAGCACCGCGACGCACCCCTGCCACTCCGTACGTGAGGAACTCCCTATGTCTGTTCCGACCCTTGAACCCACTGCCCGGAAGCGGCTGCGCCGGACTCGCACCCGCGCCGTCAGCGACCTCTCCGCCCTCGCCGTCTCGACCCTCAAGCCACAGGAGTACGACCTTCGGCCCGCCTGCGTGTCGCTGATCTGCCCGAGCTGCAGGACCTGGGTTCCGATCTACAAGCCCGGGACGCCGAAGCCGAAGCTGGTCCCGCACCACACGGAGAAGGCCGGGACCGAGGACCCGCGCCGCTGCCCAGGGAGCAACCGCCTCGTGGTCATCGACGTGGAGATCGAGGGCTGGTGGCGGCGCCTGGAGGACGGGGTCGCGGAGACCGACGGCCGCCGTTCGAACCGCGTCATGCGGAAGCCGAAGACGGCGGTCGCGCCGGCCGTCACCCAGATCCTCGCGCCGCTCCTCGACGCGAGGGCCGCGCTCAGGCTCTACCAGGCCCACCGCAAGGGCTGCGCGGTCTGCAGGCGGCCCGGCCGTACCCGCTGCACGGACGGCGGCAGGCTCGCTCACCTCTACGCACACAAGCAGCGCACCGAGCCCGCCCGCCGCGCGGCTCTCACCGTCCGGGAGGAGCTGGCGGAGCAGCGCGAGCGGGGCCTGTGGCTGCTGCGCGAGCTCCAATGGGCGTCGACCGCCGCCTCGGTGCGCCGGGCCGACATCCAGCGGGCCCATGACGCCTTGGAGATGACGCTCTGGCAGCACAGCCCGAAGCTGAACCCGTGGGAGCGGGCCGACCTCGCGAGCGCGATCACGATGCTTGCGACCAAGGTGGAGCAGCTCAGCCGGTAGCCCCTCCGTACGAACGACCACGGCCCCGGCCAC
>NZ_JBSGZO010000490.1:0-6058 GCF_053611045.1 Streptomyces sp. NPDC054841
TCGGTCGCCGCGGCCGCGGCGATGGTGGCCGCGGCCGAAGCGGCCGCCGGGCGCGGCCAGGTGGCCATGGTGGGCTTCAACTACCGGCGGGTGCCCGCGATCGCGTACGCCCGCCGGCTGATCGCCGCCGGCCGGCTCGGCGCCCTGCGCCACGTACGGATCACCTATCTGCAGGACTGGCTCGTCGACCCGGACTTCCCGCTCACCTGGCGGCTGGAGCGTGAGCACGCCGGATCCGGGGCGCTCGGGGACCTCGGGGCGCATGCCGTGGACCTCGCGCAGTATCTGGCGGGGGAGCCGCTGGTGGGTGTGTCGGCGCTCACCGAGACCTTCGTCCGGGAGCGGCCGCTGCTCGCGGGGGCGTCGACGGGCCTGTCGGCGGCCGGAGCGGACGGGCGCGGGCAGGTCACCGTCGACGACGCGGCCCTGTTCACGGGGCGGCTCGCCTCCGGGGCGCTCGCCTCCTTCGAGGCGACCCGGATGGCCGCCGGCCGCAAGAACGCGCTTCGGCTGGAGATCAACGGGGAGCGCGGCTCGCTCGCCTTCGATCTGGAGCGGCTCAACGAATTGTCCTTCCACGACCACACCGAGCCCGCCTCCTCGGCCGGCTTCCGGCGGATTCTCGTCACCGAGCCGGACCACCCGTATCTGGCGGCATGGTGGCCGCCCGGCCACGCGCTCGGCTACGAGCACACCTTCACCCACCAGGCGCGCGACCTGGTGAACGCCATCGCCGACGGCACCGGCCCGACGCCGTCGTTCGCCGACGGGCTGCAGGTGCAGCGGGTGCTCGCGGCGGTGGAGGAGAGCGCGGAGAAGAACGCCGTCTACACACCCGTCCCCGTCTGAGGAGGTCCTCGCCGTGCCACGTCCCTTCACCCTCTTCACCGGCCAGTGGGCCGACCTTCCGCTGGAGGAGGTCTGCCGGCTGGCCCGCGACTTCGGCTACGACGGCCTCGAACTCGCCTGCTGGGGAGACCATTTCGAGGTCGACAAGGCCCTCGCCGACCCCTCCTACCTGGACGGGCGGCGCGCCCTGCTCGACAAGTACGGACTGAAGTGCTGGGCGGTCTCCAACCATCTCGTGGGGCAGGCCGTCTGCGACAACCCGATCGACGAGCGGCACAAGGCGATCGTGCCCGCCCGGATCTGGGGCGACGGAGAGCCGGAAGGCGTACGGCAGCGGGCGGCACGCGAACTGCAGGACACCGCACGCGCCGCGGCCGCCTTCGGCGTGCGCACCGTCATCGGCTTCACCGGTTCCTCGATCTGGCATCTCGTCGCCATGTTCCCTCCGGTACCGGAGCGGATGATCGAGCGCGGCTACGAGGACTTCGCCGAGCGGTGGAACCCGATCCTCGATGTCTTCGACGCGGAGGGCGTGCGCTTCGCCCACGAGGTCCATCCCAGCGAGATCGCATACGACTACTGGACCACGCACCGGGCGCTGGAAGCCGTCGGCCACCGTCCGGCGTTCGGGCTGAACTTCGATCCCAGCCACTTCGTCTGGCAGGACCTCGACCCGGTCGGCTTCCTCTACGACTTCCGGGACCGGATCTACCACGTCGACTGCAAGGAGGCACGCAAGCGTCTCGACGGCCGCAACGGGCGGCTCGGCTCGCACCTTCCGTGGGGCGATCCGCGGCGCGGCTGGGACTTCGTCTCGGCCGGGCACGGTGACGTGCCCTGGGAGGACGTGTTCCGGATGCTGCGGTCGATCGGCTACGACGGCCCCGTATCGGTCGAGTGGGAGGACGCCGCTATGGACCGGCTGACGGGCGCACCGGAAGCGCTTGCCACCCTGAAGAGGTACGACTTCGATCCGCCGTCGGCCTCGTTCGACGCGGCCTTCGGAGGCGACGACTAGCCGCTTTCACCGGTATCACCGCAGGCCGGAGCCCGGTGGCGGCAGCCGTCACCGGGCCGGTCCGGCCTGCCCCGGCACGGCTTTGTCCTGCCGCGGGAGAAAGTTCAACTTCCTTGCTGCGCAAGGGCTTTCGGCCCAGGACGAACACGGCTACGGTCCCTGAGGTGTACAGGACATAGCCCTCAACCCGACCAGCGATTCGACCAGCGATTCGACCAGCGATTCGACCAGCGTGAACGGCGCACGCCGGTCCCCGGACTCTCCGCGGCCACTTCGCGCGCGGAGCCGCACGGCAGCACCCGCTCGTACGACCGGCTACTTCCGGAGGACACACGTGCACAGAAAACGGCCCGGAGCAGGCAGAGTCCGTTCGGGACTCGCGCTCCTCACCGCCGGCCTTCTCGCCGCCACCTCGCTCGCCCTCGCCGCCCCCGTCGGGGCTGTGATGCCCGCGCACGACGCGCCTGCCGCCGAGCCGGCGGCCGAGGAGTTCCAGCAGGTCACGCTCGCGAAGGGCGAGCCCGAGGTCGGCGAGCCCATGTCGCTCGCCGTCCTGCCCGACCGCAGTGTGCTGCACACCTCGCGCGACGGCGAGCTGCGGATGACCGACGCCGCGGGAACGACCCGCGTCATCGGCACCATCCCCGTCTACGCGCACGACGAGGAAGGCCTCCAGGGCGTCGGCATCGACACGGAGTTCAGCCAGAACCGGGCGATCTACCTCTACTACGCGCCCCCGCTGGACACGCCCGCCGGCGACGCCCCCAACGAGGGCACCGCCGCCGACTTCGCCAAGTACGACGGCGTCAACCGGCTCTCCCGCTTCGTCCTCAAGGCCGACGGGACCCTGGACAACGCGAGCGAGAAGAAGGTCATCGACATCCCCGCCACCCGTGGCATCTGCTGCCACGTCGGCGGAGACATCGACTTCGACGCACAGGGCAACCTGTATCTGTCGACCGGGGACGACTCCAACCCGTTCGCCTCGGACGGCTTCACGCCCATCGACGAGCGGCCCGGCCGCAACCCCGCGTACGACGCCCGCCGCACCTCGGGCAACACCGACGACCTGCGCGGAAAGATCCTCCGCATCAAGGTCGCCGACGACGGCTCGTACACCGTCCCCGACGGCAATCTCTTCGCCCCGGGCACGGAGAAGACCCGCCCCGAGATCTACGCGATGGGCTTCCGCAACCCGTTCCGCTTCAGCGTCGACAAGAAGACGGGTGTGCTGTACGTCGGCGACTACGGGCCGGACGCCGGTGCGGCCGACCCCAAGCGCGGTCCGGCCGGACAGGTCGAGTTCGCCCGGATCACCAAGCCCGGCAACTTCGGCTGGCCCTTCTGCACCGGCAAGAACGACGCCTATGTCGACTACGACTTCGCGACGAAGGCGTCCGGAGCCACCTTTGACTGCGCGGCTCCGAAGAACGACTCACCGCACAACACCGGCCTCGTCGACCTGCCGCCCGCCCAGCCCGCCTGGATCCCGTACGACGGCGGATCCGTGCCCGAGTTCGGCACCGGCTCCGAGTCGCCGATGGGCGGGCCGGTCTACCACTACGACGCGGCCCTCGACTCCCCGGTGAAGTTCCCCGAGGCGTACGACGGCGACTTCTTCGCCGGCGAGTTCGGCCGTCGCTGGATCAAGCGCATCGAGCACGGCGCCGACGGTACCGTCCAGTCCATCAACCCCGTCCCGTGGACCGGGACACAGATCATGGACATGTCGTTCGGTCCTGACGGGGCGCTGTACGTCCTCGACTACGGCACCGCCTGGTTCGGCGGCAACGAGCACTCCGCGCTCTACCGCATCGAGAACGCCACCGACGGGCACTCCCCGGTAGCCGAGGCCGCCGTGAACAAGACGTCCGGCAAGGCCCCGCTGCGGGTCGCCTTCTCCTCGGCCGGCACGACCGACGCCGACGGGGACGCGCTCACCTACAGCTGGAACTTCGGCGACGGCGGCACCTCCACGGCCGCCAACCCGGCGTACACGTACCAGAAGAACGGCACGTACACGGCGACGGTGACCGCGAAGGACACGACCGGGCGCACCGGCTCCGCCAGCGTCCAGGTCGTCGTCGGCAACACCGCGCCCAAGGTCACCCTGCAACTGCCCGCCGAGGGAGCGCTGTTCAGCTTCGGCGACGAGATCCCGTTCAAGGTGACCGTCACGGACCCCGAGGACAGCGCGGCCGGCACGATCGACTGCGCCAAGGTGAAGGTGACGTACGTCCTCGGCCATGACAGCCATGGCCACCCCGTGACGTCGGCGAACGGCTGCACCGGGACCATCAAGACGTCCGCGGACGGCGGCCACGACCCGAACGCGAACATCTTCGGAGTCTTCGACGCCGAGTACACGGACGGCGGAGGCGGCGGCCAGGCCGCGCTCACCAGCCACGACCAGGCGCAGCTGCAGCCGCGCCACCGGCAGGCCGAGCACTTCACCGGCCAGTCCGGAGTGAGTGTCATCAACAAGACGCCCGCCAACGGAGGCAAGACCGTGGGCGACATCGACGACGGAGACTGGATCTCCTTCAAGCCCTACAACCTGACCGGATCCACCAAGCTCACCGCCCGTGTCTCCTCCGGTGGCGCCGGCGGCTTCCTCGAAGTGCGTACGGGTTCGGCGACCGGCACCCTGCTCGGCTCGGCGCCGGTCCCGGTGACCGGCGGCTGGGAGACCTTCCAGAACGTCGACGTCCCGCTGCGCGCCGTACCGAAGAAGACCACCGAGCTGTTCCTGGTCTTCAAGGGCGGGGCGGGAGCGCTCTACGACGTGGACGACTTCGAGCTCTCCAGCACGCCCGTCGACCGGACCGCCAAGCGGGTCCTCGTCTTCTCCAGGACGGCCGGATTCCGCCACGACTCCATCCCGACGGGTGTCGCGGCGCTGAAGGAGCTCGGGCAGACCAGCAACATCACGGTCGACGCCACGGAGGAGGCCGCCCAGTTCACGACGAACAACCTCGCCCGGTACGACGCCGTGGTGTTCCTGTCGACCACCGGTGATGTGCTGAACGCCGAGCAGCAGAAGGCGTTCGAGAACTATGTCGCCACCGGCGGCGGCTACATGGGCGTCCACGCGGCCGCCGACACCGAGTACGACTGGGAGTTCTACGGCGGACTCGTCGGCGCGTACTTCCACTCGCACCCGCAGATCCAGAAGGCGACGGTACGGGTCGAGGACCACGACCACCCGGCGACCTCCCACCTCGACGAGGCGTGGGAGCGCACCGACGAGTGGTACAACTACCGCACCAACCCGCGCGGTCAGGCCCGCGTCCTCGCCACCCTCGACGAGACCACCTATCAGGGCGGCACCATGAAGGGCGACCACCCGATCGCCTGGTGCCGGACCTATCAGGGCGGCCGCGCCTTCTACACCGGCGGCGGACACACCAAGGAGTCCTACGCCGAACCGGCCTTCCGGCAGCATCTGCTGGGCGGACTGCGCTACGCCGCCGGGCAGGTCAACGCCGACTGCAGGCCGCAGACCGGCTACCGGGACCTGTTCAACGGCCACACGCTGGAGGGCTGGAAGCAGGCGGGGCCCGGGAAGTTCAACGTCGTGGACGGTGAGCTCCGGTCCGAGGGCGGCATGGGCATGCTCTGGTACCAGGCCAAGGAGCTGAAGTCCTACTCGCTCAAGCTCGACTGGAAGATGGCGGGCGACGACAACTCCGGAGTCTTCGTGGGCTTCCCGGCCTCCGACGACCCCTGGTCCGCGGTGAACAACGGCTACGAGGTGCAGATCGACGCCACCGACGCCGCCGACCGCACCACCGGCGCCGTCTACGGCTTCAAGTCGGCTGACCTCCAGGCCCGCGACCGGGTGCTGCGGCCGCCCGGCCAGTGGAACAGCTACGAGATCAAGGTCCAGGGTGAGCGGCTCCAGGTCTTCCTCAACGGCGTGAAGATCAACGACTTCACCAACACCGACCCGGTGCGCAGCCTGAAGGACGGCTACATCGGCATCCAGAACCACGGGGCCGACGACCAGGTCTCCTTCCGGAACGTCCAGCTCAAGGAGCTGCTCTCCTCTTCGTAGGGCGGCCCCTGCCGGACTCCGCAAGCCGGCGGCGGGGGGGGGGACCCCCGAACCCCCCCCCCCCGCCCCCCCCACGGAGAGCACGGGGGCAGCCCGGGCGCACAGGGAAGAATAGGTGTGGGTGACCCGGGGGT
>NZ_JBSGZO010000491.1:0-6045 GCF_053611045.1 Streptomyces sp. NPDC054841
GATCCCCGCCGTCCTCGCCGCGGGGCCCGCCGGCGTCTCTTGCAGCGTGGTCACTTGACGGCGACCTGCGAGACGTCGAGGACACCGGTCCAGTCGCTGATGACGACGTTCTTGACGTCCTTGCCGACGAGCCGCTTGTAGACCGGGTGGAAGAGCGGCACGTCGAGCGCCTGCGTGCCGATCTTCTTGTCGAGCGCGCCCCAGCGCGCGGCTGCGGCGTCGAGGTCGGTCAGCTTGTTGATCTCGTCGATCTCCTTGTTGACCGCCGGGTCGTTCAGCAGGGCGTGGTTGTAGTTGGAGCCGTCGGTGACGATCTGCCGGCCGTCGAAGATCGGGGCCAGGAAGGGTCCGCCGGCCGGCCAGTCGGCGCCCCAGCGGGAGATGAAGAATCCGGGCGAGCCCTTGCCCGCCCAGCGCTTCTCGTTGAACGCGTTCTTCTCGAGGCCCTCCAGCTCGACCGTGATGCCCGCCTTCTTGAGCGCTTCCTGGACGGCGGTGGCGACCTCGGGGCTGGTCTCCCGGTTCTGCGCGGTGGAGTGCGTCAGCGTGATGGTGAGGCCGTTCGGGTGACCGGCCTCCTTCAGCAGTTGCCTGGCCTTGGCCGGGTCGCCCGTCGCACCCGCCGGGAAGTGGTCGTACTTCGTGAAGCCGAAGGACTTCTGCTCGGGCAGGAAGGTGGTGGCGGGCTCGGCGAGCGCGGAGCCGCCGGCCGCGTTGATGACACTGGTGCGGTTGACGGCGTACGAGATCGCCTGGCGCACCTTGATGTTGTCGAACGGCTTCACCTGCGGGTTGAAGGCGAGGTAGTTGGTGTAGCCGAAGTGGCCGGTGCCGACGCGGCCCGCGAGCTCCTCGTCGGAGCCGATCTGGGCGAGTTCGGCCGGGCCCAGGTTGGTGTCGGTGGTGACGGCGGCGGCGTCGGCGCCGGAGGAGGTCGACAGCCGCTGGTTGATGACGGCCTGGTCGAGACCCGAGCGGACGTCGATCTTGTCGGGGTAGGCCTTGCGCTCCTCGTCGGTCTTCTCGGACCAGTGCGGGTTGCGCTCCAGGACCAGGCGCTCGCCGTCGTTCTCGTTCCTGACGACCCTGTACGGGCCCGAGGAGACGGGGTGCTCCTCGTACTTCACGCCCGTGTCCTTGGCCTTGGGCACCGGCGCGAACTGCGTCTGCGTGGCGACGAACGGGAATTCGCCCTCCGGCTTCTTCAGCTTGAAGACGATCGTCTTCGCGTCGGGCGTGACGATCGAGGCGAGGCCCTTCCCCGTCTTTCCGTCAGATGCAGCCTTGTAGGGCCCCTGGTAGGTGTCGCCGCCGATGAGCCAGTCACGCAGGTACGGGGCTCCGCCGGAGAGTTCGGCGGCGAAGGAGCGCTCGATCCCGTACTTGATGTCGGCCGTCGTGATCGGCGTGCCGTCCTCGTACTTCAGCCCGTCCTTGAGCGTGAACGTCCACTCGGTGGCGTCCTTGTTGGGCCGGCCCGTGTCGGTGGCGAGGTCGGGGACGACCTTGGCGCCGGCGGCGCCGTCCTCGCGGTTGCGGGTGGTGAGCGTGCGGAAGACGAGGGAGGGGACGTTGCCGCCGCCCGAGGTGTAGAGCCGGGCGGGGTCGAAGTCCGCCTGGGCGTCGCTGTTGAGGACGGTGAGCGTGCCGCCCCTCCGGGGCTTGCCCGCGGCGCCGGCTCCGGCGTCGGTGCCCTTGGGCCCCGCGCAGGCGGCGGCGCCCGAGGCCACGACAAGGCTGACGGCGGCCGCTGCCACGCGGCGCGATATGAGGGACGGTTGACGCATCGGAAGAAGACCTCTCGGTGTGCTGCTGATGGTGAGGGGAGCTGCGGGAACAGCGATGAATTCCACGCAGGCAGCACGGCACGGCGAGAGCCGGGAGAAAGAACGAGCACACGAAATGCCGCGCCTGCGAACGGAATTGAACCCAGGCGCGGAATTGCGGCGGTGAAAGAGGCCGACGCGCGCTCGGGCAGGCGTCAGCGACAGAGGATGTCGGACACGGTGTGCCCGGTCACGCCGATGAGCGCCAGCTCGATGGCGGCGCGATCGGAGACGACGTGACGGTGCGACATGCCGAGAAATATGAACGACCGCGTGTCCGATGTCAACGCGCGATGGGTCATTCCTGAGACTGCGGTCTCAATTACTGGGACGCCCGGACTCAATCGCCGGGATACACCCAGGGGTTGGGGCGGCACTTGATCCCGTCGATGTCCAGCGACTTGGTCTGCTGCTGCATCACCGGGGCGAGGGCGCCGGGCGTGCGGCAGTTCACATGGTCGTGCCCGAGGCGGTGTCCGACCTCGTGGTTGATGAGCATCTGGCGGTACGTCAGCATCGCCTTGGCCCCGTAGGTCTCCGAGCCCTGTGCCCAGCGAAACGCGTTGATCATCACACGCTCGGTCTTGGCGGAGTCGCAGGAGACATTGCCTTCGGCGGTGTCCAGATCGGACTTGGCGCACCAGGTCGCCGTGGTTCCCGGGCTGGCCAGGGTGATGACGAACTTGGGCTCCCCCGAGGAGATCCGCTCGAACGTCATGGCACCGCCGTGCGCCCAGCTCCGGTCGTCGTTGAGAGTCTTCTGGACGGCCTCCGCGAACAGCTTCCCGTCCAGGCCGAGCCCTTGCTCGACATCCACGCGGTAGCGGATCTTCTCGCCCTTGCCGGGCGCCTTCTCGAAGCCGGGCACGGCGTCGAACTTCCCGGAGCCGCTGAGCTTGGGGTCGAGCGGGAACTGCCGGGTCATCAGCTGCGCATAGGTGGGTGGCGCTGCCGGCGCGGCCGGCGCCTCCCGGGGCGGGACCGCCCGCTGGTCCGAGCGCGACGCCGAGCCGTTCTCCGCGTTCCTGTCCGCGCCGTCGGCGGCCTGGGTGGCGGGCGTGTCCGGACCGGTGTCGGTGACCTGTCCGGCGACGACGACCGCGAGCACGGTGGTCACGGCGGCTGCCGCGATCCCGGTGAAGGTACGGCCCTTGCCGGCCTTGGCGGGGGATTCCTCGGGGGCGGCGCCGTCGGGAGGCCCGGGCCGCCGCGTGTCCTGCTGCTGCTCATCGGCGGCGGGCGCGTCGAAGGCTTCGACGAATTCGCGCCGCGGCCCGGGGATCCTGGCCCCGGCACCGATCGGCGGCCCCTGACGCCCGGGCGACGGTACGACCGGGTGCTGCCCGGTCGCGGTGGCGGTGTGTCCGCGGGGGACGCCCTGCCAGTCGCCGTAGCGCTGCGGGCCGCCCGGTGGGGTGCCCTGCCGGGTGCCTTGCGGGGAGCCTTGCGGGGAGCCCCAGCCTCCGCCCGCCTCGTACTGCTCGGGATGGCCGCCGCGCACCTGCGGCACGCCGTGCGCCGGGGTGCCGTACGCCGCCGGACCCGAGTGCTGGTCCGGCGCGCCGGCGGACCGCCGACGCCGGCCGGAGCCGGGGGTCTCGGGCGTCGTCGTGGTGCTGGTGGTGGTGCTCCTGGTGTCGGCGGCCTTGGGTGCGGGGCCCTTGCGACTGTGTCGTCCCACGCCCCGGATCAGCTCCTACCGCTGTCGTCGAGTAGTTCCCGTACGGCCTCCGCGACCGTCTCCGGGTACTCCATCATGGCAACGTGCCCGGCGTCCGGGAGGGTCAGCAGTCTGGAGTCACGGAACGCGGCGCACGCTCTTCGCGCCATACGGTACGAGACGAGCTGATCGCGGCAGCCGTAGACCAGCAGAGTCGGCGCGAGCACCCGCTCCGCCTGGCGCCACAGCCCATGCTGTCCGCCCAGCGTGTACGCGTCAACGAGACCTCGCGTCGAGCGCGCCATCACGTCCCAGAAGTACGGCAGCTCCAGCCGCCGCTCCATCTCCTCCACGGCGTCGCGGAACGCCTGGTCGGTGACCCGGCCCGGATCCCCGTAACAGAGGGACAGCACCCCGCGGACGCGCATCTCCGCCGTCCAGCCCTTCGTCAGTCTGCTGAACAGCCCGGTGACTCCGGGCATCGCCATCAGCGCGGTGGGCCAGGCGGAGCGCTGGGCGCGGAGCTCCGGCAGCGCGGGCGAGATCAGTGTGAGGGTGCGCACCAGATCCGGGCGGACGGCCGCGACACGCGTGGTGACGGCGCCACCCAGCGAGTTGCCGATGAGATGCACGGGGCCGCGACCGCCCGCGTCAAGCATCCGGATGACGGCGCGGGCATGGGAGGTGATCGAGTACCCGCCGTCGTCCGGCGGCGGGGAGTCCCCGAAGCCGGGCAGGTCGACCGCCTCGCCGTCCACGGTGTCCTCGAGCCGGCGCATCAGCGCCGTCCAGTTCAGCGAGGAGCCGCCGAGCCCGTGGACGTACAGCGCGGGGGGCAGTCCCGAGCGGCCCGGGGGGCGGGTCCGGACATTGAGCGTCAGTCCTGGCAGCTCGACGGAGCGCAGCTTCTCACCCTCCGCGACCCGTACGGCACGGACCCGCGGAGCCGGTGCGGCGGCGCGGGTTTCCGGCAGCTCGGTCGAAGACATGGGGGCAATGTTACGAGACGATCACGCGGCGCATCCTGTGTTCGCCGTCACAGATCGCATAGCGTCGGGGAGAGCTTGCTCCTAGGCTCGTAGTGGGCGTATTAGCCCCAGGCCCATGAGCACGGGAAAGGGATCCAGATGGCTGTCGACCCGACGGACCCGGAAACCTTCGCAGAAGACGATCAGGGCCAGTCGCTCACATCCGACGAACTCGACGAGGAGACCCCGGAGGCCGACGCCGCGGAGCAGCACACGGAGCTGCAGCAACGCCGCGACGACCCGCTCACCACCATCCACCCGGACACGGCGAACGAGGCGGATGCGGCGGAACAGGCCCGGGTGGTCGCACTCGACGAGGACGACTACCGCTGATTTGTTTGGATTCCCAGGATCTCCAGCTACCGCAGGCGTCCGGTACGTGAAATTCTGCGCTCGCACCGCGCGCACCACGGTTACCCAAAAGTACGATGGCGGGCGCGAGCGCACAGCGCGCGCACGCGACACTGTGCTTGTGACATCGAACGTGGGAGGCGGCGTGACAGCCATCGAGCAGACAGAGGCGGCCCGCCCGCGAGGCACCCGCCTGCCGCGCCGTGCCCGACGCAACCAGCTTCTGGGCGCGGCCCAGGAAGTATTCGTCGCCCAGGGGTACCACGCGGCGGCCATGGACGACATCGCGGAGCGCGCCGGCGTCAGCAAGCCGGTGCTGTACCAGCACTTCCCCGGGAAGCTGGAGCTCTACCTGGCGCTGCTGGACCAGCACTGCGAGTCGCTGCTGCAGGCCGTGCGTACGGCACTGGCGTCGACGACGGACAACAAGCTTCGGGTCGCGGCGACGATGGACGCGTACTTCGCGTACGTGGAGGACGAGGGCGGCGCGTTCCGGCTGGTCTTCGAGTCGGACCTGACGAACGAGCCCGCGGTGCGCGAGCGGGTCGAGCGGGTGTCCCTGCAGTGCGCGGAGGCGATCTCCGACGTCATCGCCGAGGACACCGCACTGTCCAAGGACGAGTCCATGCTGCTGGCCGTCGGGCTGGGCGGTGTGTCGCAGGTGGTCGCCCGGTACTGGCTGTCCAGCGAGTCCGCGATCCCGCGCGACAAGGCGGTGCAGCTGCTGACCTCGCTGGCGTGGCGGGGTATCGCCGGATTCCCGCTGCACGGCAGTGAGAGCCACGGCGACAGCCACTGACGGGCCTGTTCGCTGCCGGCGTGCACGGCTGATCCGTGTCACGTCGCCTCACCGGGCTAATGTGTGCTGGTACGGCGCGGCTGACCGCGCATCGCTGACCGTTCGGAGGGACATAGCCGTGGAGGTCAAGATCGGCGTGCAGCACGCGCCCCGGGAGATCGTTCTGGAGAGCGGTCTGACCGCCGAAGAGGTCGAGCAGGCGGTTGCCGACGCGCTCTCCGGCAAGGCACAGCTGCTCAGCCTGACGGACGACAAGGGCCGCAAGGTGCTGGTACCGGCGGACCGCGTCGCCTACGTCGAAATCGGCGAGCCGGCCACGCGCCGCGTGGGCTTCGGCGCGCTCTAGACCACACATACGGAAGGGCCCGGCGGGACTGCCCC
>NZ_JBSGZO010000492.1:0-6038 GCF_053611045.1 Streptomyces sp. NPDC054841
ACCGGTACGGCAGAAGATGCTCCGGCACATCTACGCGGTCTGGCGCAGCGACGCGGACCGCCGGCCCTCGATCCGCGCGGCGGTGGAGGCGCTGCGGCAGTCGGCGGCCACGGTCTGAGCCCCGTTGCCCGGGTCCGCGGAGGATGGGGCCCGGGCCGCGTCCGGGCGGCCTGGGCCGGGCCCGGGGGCGTCCGGGCGGCCTGGGCCCAGAGCCCGGGGGGGCGTGGGGCGTCGGCCGCGTCCGGGCAGCGTCCGCGTCCCTCCGTGCTCAGAGCCCCGCGAGCTTGCGGAAGTCCCAGGACGCGATCGCGTCCGGCGTCAGTCGCACCCATGCGTGCCGGCCGTCGTGCGGCATGGTGTCCAGCCCGAAGTTCTTCCGCGCGAACAGCCGCTCCGGTACGTCGAGTTCTGGGCACGGCTCGCCGGTGCGGGGCACCTCGCCGACGAAGACCGCCGTGCCCGAGAGCTCCACGCCGCGCAGTTCCCCGTACTCCTCCCCGGAGTCCACCACGACCGCGATCCGTGGATCCCGGCGCAGCTCGGTCCAGCGCCGGCTGCGCGTGATCGAGTACAGCCACAGAGACGTCCCGTCCCAGGCGAACCAGAGGGCGCTCGCATGCGGCCGTCCGTCCGCGGACACCGTCGCCACCCGGCAGGTGCGCTGCTCGGCGAGGAACGCGTCCAGCTCGGCCGGACTCATCATGATCCGTCGGCCCCGGCGCTGTGTGACGGCCATCGTGGCCCTCCTCGTGATAGCGGCCAAATTCTCTGACTGAGTGTCAGAAATCATGGGCGCTCTTCCCTCATGGCGCAATGGCGGTTACCGTCGCGCGCCCGGTCACCCAGGAGAAGCGTCGACGAGAAGGGCGGAGTCGTGCCTTCGTTCGAACAGTTGGTGGAACAGCTCGACCCGGCAGGCACGGTGCTGCTCACCGTCGAGTGCCAGCAGGGCGTTGTCGGAGAGGACAGTGCACTGCCCGAACTCGCGGCGGTGGCCCGCGCGTCGGGCGCCCTGGACAATGTCGCCCGGCTGGTCGCCGTCGCGCACGCGGCCGGTGTGCAGGTCCTGCATGCGGTGGCGGAGCGGCGGCCCGACGGTCGCGGCGCGAACCGCAACGCGCGCCTGTTCAGGGCCGCCGAGCGGCTCCCCGTGCAGCAGCACTCCGGCAGCCGGGCGGTCCGTGTCGCCGAGCCGATCGAGGTCGCGGACGAGGACATCGTCGTCCGCAGGCTGCACGGGCTGTCACCGATCGCGGGCACGGACGTCGACGCGCTCCTGCGGAATCTGGGCTGCCGGACCCTCGTCGTCGCGGGAGTCTCGGCGAATGTGGCGATACCGAACGCCGTGTTCGACGCCGTCAACCTCGGCTACACGGCGGTCGTGCCCGCGGACGCCATCGCGGGGGTGCCCCCCGAGTACACCCCCGCGATGATCAGGAACACGCTCGCCCTCGTCGCCACCGTCACGACCACCGACGACGTGCTCGCGTGCTGGAAACGCCCGCGCCGCGCGACGCGCGCCTGACACGGGTCACGCGCGCGTCACACGGGTCACGCGAGCTTGATCGAGTCCCCGTCCACGACGATCGAAGCGGCCGGCAGCGGAGAGGTCGCGGGACCGCTCTTCACGCTGCCGTCCGTCGCGTCGAACATGCTGTTGTGGCACGGGCAGTTGATCATGCCGTCGGAGACGCTCTTCACCGCGCAGCCCTGGTGGGTGCACTTGGACGAGAAGGCCTTGAAACTGCCCGCCGTCGGCTGTGTCACCACGACATCGCCGATGACTTTGCCACCGCCCTCGGGGATGTCCGCGACCTTGGCGAGCACCTGCCCGCCACCGCCACCGCCCGTCGTGCCACCCGTGCTGCCCCCGGTGCTGCCGCCTGTACTTCCCCCCGTGCTGCCGCCCGTCGTGCCGCCCGTACCGCCGGTCGTACCGCCGGTCGTTCCGGCGCCCGCCGGCGTCTCGCTCACGCTGCCCGAGCTGTCCGATCCGCCGCACGCCGTCAGCGCCGCGGCGAGTCCGGCGCCGCCCGCCGCCGCGAAGACAGTGCGTCGCGCCACGGTGCGCGCGGGTCCCTGCGTTCCGGTCATGCCGGCTCCCTTTCCATGGTCGGCCCCGTTTCGGGCCCGCTCGTGTTGTTCTACGGGACCGGGCCGCGCCACGTTCAACGGCCACGCCGGAGAGCCGCACAGTCTGGCCCGATTGCCCTCCCGGGTCACGGCGACCCGCTGCGTCGCTGGGCCGTACTCACCGCACCCGCCGCGGCCTGGGCGTATCCCATCAGCCTCTGCTGTGAGCCCTGGCGTCGCCTGTCAACTCAGCGAGTGGACAGGACCCGTTCGAGTGGATCACGATGGGGCGTTCTTCAAAGGCCAGTGCGACTGCTGCCAATGCCGGGGGAGGGAGACGGGATTCAACACGTCTGTCCGCGCTGGCCTCGCACAAGCAGTTGCCGAGGCCCTCGTCTACGCGGCCAGTGCAACCGGTGTGGTGCCGCGGCCCTGAAAGGGAACCTTGGTGAGCGACCCGACGGATCCGTACACGTCGAGCGAACAGCAGCAGCAACTCCCGCCCCCGCCCCCGCCACAGCAAGGGGGATACGCTCCGCCACCCCCGTACGCGCCGCAGCAGCCCCCGGTGTACGGGCAGCCGCCTCAGGGGTTCCCTCCCCAGCCCCCGCCCCAGCCTCAGCCCGGATACGGACCCCAGCCGCCGTCCCAGCCCCAGCCTCAGCCCGGATACGGATCACAGCCTCAGCCTCAGCCCGGATACGGACCCCAGCCCGGCTTCCCTCCGCAGCAGCCCCCGGTGTACGGGCAGCACGCCCAAGGGTTCGTTCCACAATCCGGTTTCGTACCGCAGCAGCCGGTGGGCCATCAGCCTCCCCCGCCTCCGCAGCAGCCGAATCTCCTCGGCGGATACGCCGGGCAGGCACCACAGCAACACGCCCCGGCCCCCGCGCCGGGCTATCCCCCCGCGCAGGCACCCACAGCTCCTCCAGCACATGAGTACGCGCCCGGCCATGACCCGTACGCCGTCGCCCAGCAGGTCCACCGCCGGGCCGATGCGACGGCTTTGACGACCCTGCTGCTGATGCTGCCGAACTTCCTCGGCAGCCTCCTGGTGATGTGGCTGCTCGCTGCGCTGATGCCCTCCGGGGTCGATGTGGTCTTCATCATCGCTTGGCTGGCCTCGGGCGTACTCGTCTTCTACCGTCCCGCCGAGAGGCTGTTCGCGAAAACGGTGCTCCGGTGGCGTGAACCGACCGGAGCCGAGCTCGCCGTGCTGCGCCCGCTGTGGGACGACGTCACGCGCAGGGCAAACATCACGAACCCGGCGTACGAACTCTGGATAGAGGACAAGGACGAGATCAACGCCTTTGCCGCCGCCGGTCACATGGTGGGTGTGACCCGCTGGTCGCTGACCCGTCTCGCGCCGGACAAGCTCGCGGCGGTCCTCGCGCATGAGCTCGGCCACCATCTCGGGGGCCACGCCTGGGCCGGCCTGCTCGGCGAGTGGTACGCCCTCCCGGGCAGGATCGCCATGTTCCTGGCTCGTGTGGTGCTCCGCATCGTCGCCGCCGTCGCCCAGGTCCTCCCGCTCCTCGGCTGCCTGGTCGGCCTCATCTTCGTGGCCGTGGTGATTGCCGTCGCGGTTTCCTTCCCGCCGCTGCTGATCGTGCTCGTGACGCCGTACCTGCTTGCCTGGGCCGGACGCACGGCCGAACTGCGTGCCGACCGGACGGCCGCGGAACTGGGCTACGGCCCGCTGCTGCACGCCGTGCTGAGTGAATGGCAGGCGTCGGGTGCCGATTCCGCCGGCGCCGACGACAACCTCGTCGCCCGTCTCATGGCCTCGCACCCTCCGATGCATCAGCGCATCCGCGAACTGGAGAAGTTCGCTGCGGCAGCCGGCTGAGCAACGTGCCCGACCAGGAGTTCATGTCATGACCGTTCAACCCGACGAACCACGCATGGAAGCCGAGCCGCTGATCCGGCTGTTCGATCCGGGCCAGCGGATCGGCTGGGTCTACCGTGATGCGGAAGCCCACCGCCACGCGTTCACCCAGCCGCCGCCCGCACTCGCCGACGTGCCCGAGATGCTGCTGAACAGGGCACGGGCTGCTCGGCTGAACACCGCGGACCGGAAGGGGACCGCGCTGAAGGTCGGCGGCGGTCTCACCGCGTTCTTCCTGGTGATCTCGGTGTTCATCCCTGCGACCGGGCTGGTGCTGGCAGCCATCACCGCCGCGGGCGCCGTCCTCGTCCACACCCTGTCCGGGGGCGCGGCGACAACGGCCGATCAGAAGCTGGAGCAGGTCCGCCACGAGCTGGCACAGCGGTACCAGCACGAGTCGGCGGCGTGGACCCAAGCCAAGGGCCAGTTCGAGTACGCCGAGGACCAGCGCATTCGCGGACTCGATCTCTGGGGCGCCCTGCCCATCGGGGCCGGCACCCCGCGTCTCGATGTGTTCGGCGGAAGCCGGCGCAGCCGGGAAGGCTTCCTCACCGTCTTCGGCGCATCGACGCTGCGCGAGCGTCCGCTGATCGTCCTGGACCTGACGCAGACCCAGATCTGCCGGGAGCTGTCGGTCCTCGCTGCCCGGATGGGCGCCCCTGTCGATGTGCAGCTGCTGCCCAGTCAGCAGCCGCAGAGCAGCATCCTCGACGGCCTCCGGCCGGACGAACTGGTCGACGCGCTCGTCGAAGCCGTGTACGGGGACGAATCGGAGGCCACCCGAGCGGGCCGAAGTATGGACACCCGGATCCTCAACCGGCTCTGTGACGCCCTCGGTGAGGACGTCACACCGGCAAGGATCGCCGCTGGACTGCGGGCGCTGCTCGGTGATCTCGACGACAGCGGCTGTCTGACCCGTGCCGAGCGCAACCGCATATCCGACGATCTGCTGACGGACAAGAACAAGGACCAGATACGCGAGGGACTGATGCGGCTGGAGTCGTTCATCCAGCCGCTGGCGCATCTGGGAAGCGAGCGCGCGGGGCGCGGCCCCGGCTACCTCACCTGTCTCAGCCTCGACCGTACGACGGGCAGCGCCAGCATCGAACTCCTCACCGACCTGGCCATCCTCAGTGTGGCGCGTCGCCTCTCGACACTCGACGAGCAGGCACCGGCCGTCGTGGTGGCGCTCGGAGAGCATGAGGTGCAGCGGCGTCACCTGGAGCAGCTCGCGAGTGTCTGTGAGTGGCGCGGCGCGCAGCTGACCGTCATGCACGCTCATCTGCGGGAGACCGCACGCGACATGATCGGTGGCGGCGCCGTGGCGTTCATGCGACTCGGAAACCACCAGGAAGCCGGTGTCGCCGCCGACTTCCTCGGCCGCGAGTACCGGTTCACGTTGCACTCCCTGACCGACACCCGCGGCGAGAGCGTCAACAGCTCGGTGGCCGTCACCAAGGGGACCTCCACCTCCACCTCGACATCGGTCGGCTTCTCCCGGTCCTGGGGGACGAACTGGGGCACCAGCTCCTCCAGCACCTACTCCGACGGCTCCGGCTTCCCGACCAGCGGTACCAGTGGTTCCAGCGAGGGCGGCAGCTACACCGAGTCGGAGAACCGGAGCACGAGCAGGACGTTCGGCACCAACGAGTCGACGTCGCACACAGAAGGCACGAGCGTCAACACGAGCGACGGGACGACGACGCAGCGGGTGTACGAATACGTGCTGGAACCGACGCAGCTGCAAGGGCTCGCGGAATTCAGCCTCGTCTTCGTGGAACGCGGACCGGACGGATCTGTCAGGACCCGCACCGCCGTGTGCAACCCGAACATCGTGAAACTCGAGCGGTTCAGCAACCAGCCTCTGGCCGAACTGCCGTTGCCTCCGAGCACCGGGGTACTGCCGCATCAGCCCGCAGGGGTCCCGGATCGGCCGGCCCCCGTCGTGCCGCCCCAGGTGCCCGCTCACCCCGTGCACGAACCGCAGCCCGCCGCGAGCCCCAACCCGTACGGCGCGTACGGCGCCCATCCGGGCGGGCCGCCGCAACAACCGGCCTGGCCCTGGCCTCCGGGGGCC
>NZ_JBSGZO010000493.1:0-5992 GCF_053611045.1 Streptomyces sp. NPDC054841
GCGGACTGCGTACGAACGAGTGCGAAGGCAGAAGCGCCGCGCATCGGACGAGGGGACCCCATGGATCAGGCGCCAGGAAGCCCGGACCAGCCTCGCGCGGCGGACGGGCTGCCGAGCTGCTACCGCCACCCGGGCCGGGAGACGGGCATCAGCTGTACCCGCTGTGAGCGGCCGATCTGCCCGGACTGCATGGTCGACGCCTCGGTGGGCTTCCAGTGCCCGGAGTGCGTCCGCACGGGGTCGGGCACGGGCCACGCGCCGTCCGCCAGCCGGCCCCGTACGATCGCGGGCGGCTCGATCGCGGCCGGTGACCCGCATCTGGTGACCAAGATCCTGATCGGTCTCAATCTCGCGGTGTTCGTGGCGGTCCTCGTCGACCGGGAGCGGCTGGTCGGCGACCTGGTCCTGGTCGGGGCCTGGCCCGCGCCGCCGTACCTCGTGTCCGACGGCGTCGCCGACGGGCAGTGGTACCGGCTCCTCACCTCGATGTTCCTGCACCAGGAGATCTGGCACATCGCCTTCAACATGCTGGGGCTGTGGTGGCTGGGCGGGCCGCTGGAGGCGGCGCTCGGCCGGGCGCGCTATCTGGCGCTCTATCTGCTCTCAGGCCTGGCGGGCAGTGCGTTCGTCTACCTCCTCGAGGATCCGACGCAGGGGACGCTGGGTGCTTCCGGCGCGGTCTGGGGTCTGCTCGGTGCCACCGCCGTGCTGATGCGCCGGCTCAACTACGACATGCGCCCGGTGATCGCGCTTCTCGCGCTGAACGTGCTCTTCACCTTCACCTGGAGCGGGATCTCCTGGCAGGCCCACATCGGCGGGCTCATCGCCGGTACCGCCATCGCCTTCGGCATGGTGCACGCGCCGCGCGAGCGACGGGCTCTGGTGCAGTACGGGACCTGTGCACTCGTACTGCTGGCGATCATCGTGACCGTGGTCGTGAGGACGCAGTCGCTCACCTGAGCATGAGCTTTCCCCAAAGTTGTCCACAGCGTGTGCCGGATCTTGTGCATCCTGTGTGGAACGACTGCGCCCCTCATCCCTGACCTGGGTTTTCCCAGGAGGGACAAGGGGCGGACAGGGTCGGCGGCCGTTGCTGCAACGGCCGCAACAGTCACACCGGCGTCAACGTCCGCTGAGTTATCCACAGATCGTCTGACCTTTTCCTCACTCTGTGGACGACGCTGTGGATAACTCGGGGCAGAGCTTGACAGCCGCTATGCCGGCGCTACTTCCACTGCGCTACTTCCACTGTGTGGACACGGCGAAGCCGCCGGCGATGAAGCCGAAGCCCACCACGATGTTCCAGTTGCCGAACGACTCGATGGGCAGGCGGCCGTCGGTGACGTAGAAGACGACGATCCAGGCCAGTCCGATCAGGAACAGAGCCAGCATCACGGGAGCGACCCAGCTGCGACTGGTCAGCTTGATGTTGGTCGCCTGCTTCGTGGCCGGCGGCGTGAAGTCGGCCTTCTTGCGGATACGTGACTTCGGCACGAGGGACTCTCCTGTCGATGCGCTGCGTGGCCGCGCAGGGAAACTGTGGCTGGCGCCGGGTACGGGAGCGAGGGGGACCAAGGGCTCCCCCCGGGCGTCCGTTAGCGTAGTGCTTCCGCGGCGCCTGAAGGGTAAGGGTACGTTGAGCAATTCCGCCGACTCCCCCGGTAGGCCGGTCCGCCGCATCGTCTGGCGGCCGGTCCGGCTGCTGACCGCTGCCGTTTTCGCCCTCGCCGGACTGATCTTCGTCACCAGCTTCATCACGGCCAAGGGCACCAACCTCCGCACCGACGACTCGCTGCTGA
Source organism: Streptomyces sp. NPDC054841 (assembly GCF_053611045.1). Taxonomy (NCBI): domain Bacteria; kingdom Bacillati; phylum Actinomycetota; class Actinomycetes; order Kitasatosporales; family Streptomycetaceae; genus Streptomyces; species Streptomyces sp. NPDC054841. Next base: position 1,800 of record NZ_JBSGZO010000493.1, read on the forward strand.
AGCTCTCCGATCTGATCCAGCAGCGCAGCGACAAGAACGCCGAACTCGACGAGTCCACGGCGACGGTCCGCAAGGACGTCGACGCCCTCGCCAGCCGCGACGACGGCTCCACCAAGGCCGAGGACGCGAAGCTCCAGGCGCTGGAGGAGGCCGCGGGGACCAGGAAGCTCAGCGGTCAGGCCGTCACGGTCACCCTCAATGATGCTCCCCCGAACGCCCAGGCGGCCCCTGGCTACCCGGAGCCGCAGGCCAACGACCTGGTCATCCACCAGCAGGATCTGCAGGCCGTGGTCAACGCCCTCTGGCAGGGCGGTGCGCAGGGCATCCAGGTCATGGACCAGCGCCTGATCTCCACGAGCGCCGTGCGCTGCGTCGGCAACACGCTGATCCTCCAGGGCCGCGTCTACTCGCCGCCGTACAAGGTGACGGCCGTCGGCGACCCCGGTGAGCTCCAGCGCGCGCTGACCGCCTCCCCGGCGATCCAGAACTACCAGCTGTACGTGACGGCGTACGGGCTGGGCTGGAAAGTCGACGAGCGCGAGGCGGTGACTCTCCCCGGCTACTCGGGCACAGTGGATCTCCACTACGCGAAGCCCGTGCAGTAGCCCCCGGGGAGGCCGGCCGGTGTCGGTGCGACTGATCGTCAGGACGTTCAGCGAGATATGCATCACCGCCGGCACCGTGATCGTGCTGTTCGTGGTGTACGTGCTGTTCTGGACCGGCGTGAAGGCCGAGGGTGCGACGGACGGGGAGATCGTCAGGCTCCAGGAGGAGTGGACCCGGCTTCCGGTCGAGTCCCCGGCATCCCCGGCATCCCCGGAATCTCCGGCATCCCCTGCCCCCGACCCGGCCCCGAAGGCGTACGAGGACGGAAAGCCTTTCGCCGTCATGTACATCCCCCGCTTCGGCGCGGGCTGGGACTGGCCGGTGCTGGAGGGCACGTCGGCCGCGACCCTGAAGAAGGGACTCGGGCACTACGCCGCCACCGCCCGGCTCGGCGGGACCGGGAACTTCTCGGTGGCCGGCCACCGGCGTACGTACGGGGACCCGTTCAAGGACTTCCCGGAGCTACGGCCTGGTGACGCGGTGATCCTGACGGACGGGACGACGTGGTTCACGTACCGGATCCGGAACAAGCCGTACCGGACGGTCCCGGGCGATGTCGCCGTCATCGACCCCGTCCCCGGCCGGTCCGGCTTCGAAGGAGCGGGCCGCTATCTGACGCTGACCACCTGTGATCCGGAGTGGGGCAGCAGCCACCGGCTGGTCGCCTGGGCGCATCTGGACGCCACCCAGCCTGTGACGGAAGGCAAGCCGGAAGCTTTCCACAGCTGACCCACGGGTCCCCCGCGCCCTTTAGTCTGGTCCCGTACCGAACGGAAAGGCACAGCATGTACGGCTGGATCTGGCGGCATCTGCCGGGCAACGCATGGGTGCGGGCGTCCATCTCGCTCGTGCTGACCCTTGCGGTCGTCTATGTGCTGTTCCAGTACGTCTTCCCCTGGGCGGAGCCGCTGCTTCCGTTCAACGATGTGACGGTGGACGGCCAGTGAGCGCGCGCATTCTCGTCGTCGACAACTACGACAGCTTCGTCTTCAACCTTGTCCAGTACCTGTACCAGCTGGGCGCGGAGTGCGAAGTCGTGCGCAACGACGAGGTGTCCACCTCGCATGCGCAGGACGGCTTCGACGGAGTCCTCCTGTCGCCCGGCCCCGGCGCGCCGGAACAGGCAGGCGTGTGCATCGAGATGGTCCGCCACTGCGCCGCGACCGGGGTGCCCGTCTTCGGCGTCTGCCTCGGCATGCAGTCGATGGCGGTGGCGTACGGCGGCGTGGTCGACCGTGCGCCGGAGCTGCTCCACGGCAAGACCTCCCTCGTGCTGCACGAGGGCAAGGGCGTCTTCGCCGGGCTGCCCTCCCCCTTCACCGCGACCCGCTATCACTCGCTGGCCGCCGAGCCGGCGACGGTCCCGGACGAGCTGGAGGTCACGGCGCGTACGGAGGACGGCATCATCATGGGGCTCCGCCACCGTGAACTGGCCGTGGAGGGTGTGCAGTTCCACCCCGAGTCGGTGCTCACGGAGCACGGTCATCTGATGCTCGCCAACTGGCTGGAGCAGTGCGGGGACACGGGCGCGGTGGGCCGTTCGGCAGGGCTCGCGCCGGTGGTGGGCAAGGCTCTGGCGTGAGCGGCGAGGGGGGATCGCCGTGGTTCCGGGCCGGGGATGTTCCCGCGCAGCCCCAGGAGCCGCAGGAGTGGTACGCCCCCGAGGGCTATCAGCAGGACTGGTACGGGCAGCAGGCGCAGCCCTCGTACACACCTGAGTCCGTGCCGGAACCCGCACCGGATCTCGCGTATCCCGTACCGGAGCCCGCGTATTCCGTATCGGATGCCTTTGCCGTACCGGACCCCGTGCCCGTCGACGAGACCGTCGCGCTGCGGACCTCCGAAACCCACCGTGCCGCGAGCGCGGCGCCCGACCAGCCCACCGGGGGCCGCGCGGAGCGCCGCAGGGCGGCCAAGGCCCGCGGCAGGCGCCGAGCCGCACCTACGACGCCGCCGCAGCCGCCGGAGGGCGGCGCCCCGCTGTCCCGGGTCGAAGCCCGCCGGGCCGCCCGCGCGGCCAAGGACAGCCCGGCGGTCATCGCCAGCCGTGCCTTCGGTGAGCTCTTCATCAGCATCGGCGTGCTGATGCTGCTGTTCGTCACGTACCAGCTGTGGTGGACCAACATCCGTGCCGGGCAGGAGGCCAACGCCGAGGCCAACAAGATCCAGGACGGCTGGGCGAAGGGCCGCGCGCCGGGTGCCTTCGAGCCGGGCCAGGGCTTCGCCATCATGCACATCCCCAAGCTCGACGTGGTCGTCCCGATCGCCGAGGGCATCGACAAGCACGCGGTGCTGGACCGGGGCATGGTCGGCCACTACGGCGAGGGCAAGCTCAAGACCGCGATGCCCGAGGACAAGCAGGGCAACTTCGCGGTCGCCGGCCACCGCAACACCCATGGCGAACCATTCCGCTACATCAACCGGCTCACCCCTGGCGATCCGATCGTCGTCGAGACGCAGGACGCCTACTACACGTACGAGATGGCGAACATCCTGCCGCAGACGTCGCCGTCGAACGTCGGGGTGATCGGGCCCGTACCGCCCGGCTCGGGCTTCACCGAGCCGGGCCGCTACATCACGCTGACCACTTGCACACCCGAATTCACGAGTACGTATCGAATGATCGTGTGGGGCAAGATGGTCGACGAACGGCCGCGCAGCAAGGGCAAGCCGGACGCGCTCGTCGGCTGACGGACGACCGTACTTCAGGACGACGGAAAAAACGGAAAACAGGGACAGGGACAGGTGCAGTGGCACGTGCGCGCAGCCGGATCGCCGGCGTCATCAGTGTCTTCGGCGAGCTGCTGATCACCGCAGGGCTGGTGCTGGCCCTGTTCGTCGTCTACTCGCTGTGGTGGACGAACGTCCTCGCCGACCGCGAGGCCTCCAAGGACGGCGACCGCGTACGCGACCGCTGGGCGGGCGGTCCCGGCGCGCTGGACACCAAGGACGGCATCGGCTTCCTCCATGTGCCCGCCATGAACAACGGCGAGGTCCTGGTCAAGAAAGGCACCGACCCGGACACCCTCAACCGCGGTGTCGCCGGCTACTACACCGACCCCATCAAGTCGGCCCTCCCGTCCGACAAGCGGGGCAATTTCACGCTGGCCGCGCACCGCGACGGCCACGGCGCGAAGTTCCACAACATCCACAAGGTCAAGACCGGGGACTCGATCATCTTCGAGACCAAGGACACCTGGTACGTCTACAAGGTCTACAAAGACCTCAAGGAGACGTCCAAGTACAACGTCGACGTGCTCCGCCCGGTCCCGAAGGAGTCGGGCACGACCAAGCCCGGCCGTTACATCACCCTGACGACCTGCACGCCCGTCTACACCTCGGACTACCGGTACATCGTGTGGGGCGAGCTGGAGCGCACGGAGAAGGTCGACAAGGACCGTACGCCGCCGGCGGAGCTGCGCTAGGGCCGGACAGGCCCTGGGCCAAGCCCTGGGCTAGACCCAGGACAGACCCTCCTGGGACGGGCCCTGGGACGGGCCCTGGGAGTGCCTGAGAAGGAGCGCCGGCCGCACGCGTACGGGAGCGGACAGGGAGAGGCCCCGGCACCCTGAGTGGGTGCCGGGGCC
>NZ_JBSGZO010000494.1:0-5989 GCF_053611045.1 Streptomyces sp. NPDC054841
TCCTCATACTGGGCGTATTCGGGCGATCCGACAACGCAGCGAGGTGCCGTAGCTGTCGTCGTGCGCCCGCCGGGGATTACGGGACAGCCCTTAGGACCGGCGGACCAGCGGGGGCGCCGGCGGACCGGCGCAGACCGACGGCGGCGCGGATCGGCCAGGTCGACCCGGCCGGACCGGTCGGCCAGGTCGGACCGGTCGACCCGGTCGACCCGGTCGACCCGGATCGGAGGCACGACGATGACGGTGCAGTCAGACTCCGGGGGAGAGCGGCCCACAGCTCCGGAGGACGGCTGGTACGCGCGTTCTCCCGAGGAGGTCGTGGCGGCGTTCGGCGTGGATCCGGCGGTCGGCCTCTCCACGGCACGGGCCGCCGAACTCCTGGCCGCGCACGGCCCGAACGCACTGCCCGAGGAGAAGCGGACTCCGGCCTGGCGCCGGTTCCTGATTCAGTACCGCAGCTACATGCAGATCGTCCTCATGGCCGCGGCGGTCGTCTCACTGCTCATCAAGGAGTGGAGCACCGCGATCCTGCTGTTCGCGCTGACGCTGTTGAACGCGGTCGTGGGCCTGCGCCAGGAGGGCAAGGCCGAGAGCGCGATGAACGCGCTGAAGTCGATGATGAAGGCGACGGCGCGGGTGCGCAGGGACGGCACGGAGGCGGAGATCCCCGCCGAACAGCTCATCGCCGGCGACATCGTGCTCATTGCCGCCGGGGACCAGGTTCCGGCGGACGGACGCATCATCGAGGCCAACGCCCTGCAGATCGACGAGTCGGCCCTCACCGGCGAAAGCGTTCCCGCCACGAAGGACGCCGGCACGCTGCCGGGCGGCCGGTCGGCACCCGGTGACCAGACCGACATGGCGTTCATGAACACCCCGGTCACCCATGGCAGCGGCGTTCTCGTCGTCACCGCGACCGGCGCCGGCACCGAGCTGGGCAAGATCTCCGGGATGCTGGCGGCCACCGAGAAGGAGGAGCCGCCGCTCACCCGGGAACTCAACAACCTGACGCTGTGGATCACGGGGGCAGCGGGCTTGACCATGATCGTGATGTTCGCCCTGGGCCGCGAGCGGGGCCAGGCCTGGGACGTCCTGTTCGTCAGCGCGGTCTCGCTGGCCATCGCCGCCATCCCCGAGGCCCTGCCGACCGTGACCCAGGCGATCCTGTCCGTCGGCAGCCTCAACCTGGCGAAACGGAACGCCATCGTGAAGGAACTGCCGTCGGTCGAGACTCTGGCGTTCACGTCGGCGATCAACTCGGACAAGACCGGCACCCTGACGATGAACCAGATGACCGCCGTCGAAGTGGTGAGTCCCACCGACCGGTACACCGTCTCGGGCACGGGCTACGGGCTCGAGGGGAAGATCCACCATGCCGCGGGTTCCTCCGCGGGCATCGAGGACGCGATTCTGCCGTACGTGGTGGCCGGCGACGCGAAGCTGGTCGACGGCGAGGTGGTGGGCGATCCCACCGAGGGAGCGCTGCTGGTGCTCGCGTACAAGGCCGGGCTGGACATCGACGCCACCAGGGAGCGCCTTCCCCGGCTCGCCACGCTGCCGTTCGACCCGGGCTACAAGCTGATGGCCACCTTCAACTCGGCGGTCGACGCCTCCGGGCGTCAGGTGGTCCGCTGCTTCGTGAAAGGCGCGGCCCCGGCGGTGATGGCGCGGGCCACCACCGCACTCGCGGCGGGCGAGACCATCCCGTGGGACGCCGAACTGCTCCTGCGCGCCGAGGCACTGACCGAGCGCATGGGCGGCGAGGGGCACCGGGTGATGGCCGCGGCCACCCGTGATCTGGACCCGGCAGGCTTCGATCCGGACGGAGACCTGCTCGCGTACGTCACCGATCTGCGGATGACCAGCCTCGTCGGCATGGTCGATCCTCCCCGTGCGGAGTCCAAGGCCGCCGTGGCCGGCGCCCAGGCGGCGCACATCCGGGTCCGCATGGTGACCGGGGACGACGTCACCACCGGGGCGGCGATCGCCCGGCAGCTCGGCATCCCCGGCGAGGCCGTCCTCGGCGCCGATTTCGCCGCCATGACCGAGGCCGAGCAGATCGCCCGCATCGACGGCATCGGCGTGGTGGGGCGGGTCGCGCCGGAGCACAAGGTGCTGCTCGCCAGGACGCTGAAGCTGAAGGGCGACGTCGTGGCGATGACCGGGGACGGCGTCAATGACGCGCCCGCCATCAAGGCCGCCGACATCGGCATCGCCATGGGCAGCGGCACGGACGTGGCGAAGAACGCCGGACGCATGATCCTTTCCGACGACAACTTCGCCACGATCGTCTACGCCGTGGGACAGGGCCGGAAGATCTACGACAACCTCACCAAGTACATCCGGTTCGTGCTGCTTCTGCTGGTCACCTTCGTGCTGACATTCCTCGGCGCCACCGTCTTCAACATCGCCGCCGGTGAACCCTTCACCCCGCCGCAGGTGCTGTGGATCCACTTCGTGGTCAACGCGTCCTTCGGCTTCGCGCTCGGCTTCGACCAGGAGAGCCCCGGGCTCATGGGACGCAGGCCGCGTCCGCGAGGGGAGTCGGTGCTCACACGGGCCGTGCTGGTCACGGTCGGGCTCGGCGGACTGGTGATCACCATCGTCCTGCTCGGACTGATCAAGCTCGGTCAGGCCCACTTCGGCAGCGCCGGGGTAGGTCAGTCGATCGCGTTCACCGCCTTCGCGCTCTGTCTGATCGTGGCCGCTTTCGAATGCCGCAGCGAGACGGATTCGGTGCTGACGACGTCCACCTTCGACAGCAAGCAGATGAACTGGGTGGCGGTGGGACAGCTCGTGCTCGCGGCGGCGGTGACCCAGATGGACGGGTTCCGCCGCATCCTCGGGACGACCGAGATCAACGCTCGCCAGTTCGGCTGGGCGCTGCTGTCCGCCGTCGTGCTCCTGGTGTTGTGGGAGCTGGGCAAGCTCGTCGCCCGCCGGTCGAGGGGCACAGGGTGACCCGTCGCTTCACCCTGCCCCGGGCGCCGGGCCTCGCCGCCCTCAAGAGCTACCGGCGTGACTGGCTCCGCGGCGACCTGGTGGCCGGGATCACCGTCGCGGCCTATCTCGTACCGCAGGTCATGGCGTACGCGAGCGTCGCCGGTCTGCCACCGGTCGTGGGACTGTGGGCGATCCTGCCCGCCATCGTTCTCTACGCCTTCCTCGGCTCGTCACGGCTGCTGTCGGTCGGTCCCGAATCGACGACCGCGCTGATGACCGCCACGGTGGTGGGGCCGCTCGCCGGGGGTGATCCCGGGCGGTACGCCGTCCTGGCATCGGCGCTCGCCGTCGCGGTCGGCCTGATGTGCCTGGTGGCGTGGGCCGCGCGGCTCGGCTTCGTGGCCGATCTGCTCTCGCGGCCCATTCTGATCGGCTATCTCGCCGGCGTCGCGCTGATCATGATCGTCGACCAGCTGACCAAGCTCACCGGTGTCCCGACGGAGGGCTCCGGCTTCTTCCCACAACTGCTGTCCTTCTTCGGGAACCTGGACGAGGCACATGCGGTGACGGTGATCTTCAGCATCGTCGCCCTGCTCTTCCTCTTCCTGGCGGCCCGCCTGCCCCGCGCCGTCCCCGGTCCGCTGCTGGCCGTCGTCCTCGGTACGGCGGCGGTGGCGGCGTTCGGCCTGGAGGACCGCGGCCTCCCGGTGATCGGGGAGATCCCGGCCGGACTGCCGGGCCCGGAGCTCCCGGCACTGGCCGACCTGCCCCAGCTGCTGCTGCCCGCGGTCGGTGTCCTGCTCGTCGGCTACACCGATTTCATCCTCACCGCGCGCGCCTTCGCCACCGACGACGGCGGACCCCGCCTGGACGCGAACCAGGAACTCCTCGCCCTGGGCGCCGCGAACCTCGGCGCCGGCACGCTGCAGGGATTCCCGGTGAGCAGCAGCGCCAGCCGGACCGCGCTCGCCCAGTCGGCCGGAGCACACACCCAGGGGTACGCGCTCGTCTCGGGCGCGGCCGTAATGGCCGTGCTCCTGTTCCTCAGCCCACTGCTCAGAAGCACACCCACGGCCGTACTGGGCGCACTGGTCGTCTACGCCGCCGTACGGATGATCGACCTGGCGGGCTTCCGCCGGCTGGCCTCCTTCCGGCGCAGAGAACTCCTGCTGGCCCTCGGCTGTCTCCTGGGGGTCCTCGCCCTGGACATCCTCTACGGCGTGCTCGTGGCCGTGGGCCTGTCGGTCGTCGAGCTGCTGAGCAGGGTGGCGCGACCGCACGACGCCGTCCAGGGGCTGGTGCCCGGCCTGGCCGGCATGCACGACGTGGACGACTACCCGCAGGCGCGGATCGTCCCCGGACTGCTGGTCTACCGCTACGACTCCCCGCTGTTCTTCGCCAACGCGGAGGACTTCAGGCGCCGAGCCCTGGCCGAGGTGGCCGAGGTGACCGAGCAGGAGGGCCCCGTCAGGTGGTTCGTCCTCAACGCGGAGGCCAACGTGGAGGTGGACATCACCGCGCTGGACGCGATGGACGCACTGCGACGGGAACTGACCGGCCGCGGCATCGAGTTCGCCATGGCGCGCGTCAAACAGGACCTGCGCGAAGAACTGGACGCGTACGGGCTCATCCGGTCCGTGGGCGAGGACCGGATCTTTCCCACCCTGCCGACGGCGGTGGCCGCGTACCAGGCATGGTGCCGGGAGAACGACGACGAGAACGGGAACGGGAACGAGAAGGGGAACGGGAACGGCGGCAGGCACCCGGCCGACGGGGCCCCCGGCTAGAACGCTTCGCTTGCCGTGCGACCGGCAGCCGGCACGGAACGGGCACGCGGAGGGTTCACAGGACTACACCCTGCACCCGGCGCACCCGCTCGCCGGAAGCCGACCGCCGCCTCAGCGGCTACAGCGCCTCTCTGGAAGGCGTAACGGGCTCGCCCGGCTTACGTACGGGAGGCAGGACGCTCCAGGGGAAGTTGATCCACTCGTCGGTGCGCTTCCAGACGTACTCGCACTTCACAAGGGAATGCGACTTCTCGTAGATCACGGCGCTGCGGACCTCGGCGACATGGTCGACGCAGAAGTCGTGCACGAGCTTCAGCGTCTTGCCGGTGTCGGCGACGTCGTCGGCGATGAGCACCTTCTTGTCCGAGAAGTCGATCGCATTGGGCACCGGCGCGAGCATGACGGGCATTTCCAAGGTGGTACCGACCCCGGTGTAGAACTCCACGTTCACCAGGTGGATGTTCTTGCAGTCGAGCGCGTACGCCAGCCCGCCGGCCACGAACACCCCGCCGCGGGCGATGGAAAGGACGATGTCCGGCTCGTACCCGTCATCGGCGATGGTCTGCGCGAGCTCGCGGATCGCGCCGCCGAACTTCTCGTACGTCAGGTTCTCCCGTGTCTCACCCACGGCCCGTCACACCTGCGTCCGATGGAAGTTCACAAACGACCTGGAGGCCGTCGGCCCCCGCTGCCCCTGGTACCGGGAGCCGTACTTCTCGGAGCCGTACGAATGCTCCGCCGGCGAGGTGAGCCGGAACATGCACAGCTGCCCGATCTTCATACCCGGCCACAGCTTGATCGGCAGTGTCGCCAGATTCGACAGCTCCAGGGTCACATGGCCGGAGAACCCGGGGTCGATGAACCCGGCGGTGGAGTGCGTGACCAGCCCGAGCCGCCCGAGGGAGCTCTTGCCCTCCAGCCGGGAGGCGAGATCGTCGGGCAGCGTGATCACTTCGTACGTCGACGCGAGCACGAACTCGCCGGGGTGCAGGATGAACGCCTCGTCCCCCTCCGGCTCGACCAGCCGCGTCAGGTCCGCCTGCTCGACGGCGGGGTCGATGTGCGGATAGCGGTGGTTCTCGAACACCCGGAAGTAGCGGTCGAGCCGCACGTCGATGCTCGAGGGCTGCACCATCGATTCGTCGTACGGGTCGATACGGACCCGCCCGGCGTCGATCTCGGCCCGGATGTCCTTGTCTGAGAGAAGCACGCCCCGAGGATACGCAGAGCGCGCGGGCCCGCCCCAATCGGGCGGATCC
>NZ_JBSGZO010000495.1:0-5983 GCF_053611045.1 Streptomyces sp. NPDC054841
GGTGCGCCCCGCGCGCATGCCCGGGCCGCGTGGCCGCCGTCGACCGTGAACCGGGCGGCGACCGGACACCGCGATGAGTTCCGGGCGGGAGCGGAGTCGGAGCTTGTGGGATCCGGACAGGCATCCGGGAAAGGTTCCGCGAAAGGCATCCGCCAAAGGCTCCGCGAAAGGTTTCCGCCATGGCACAGCTCACCCTGACCCAGTTCCTGACACTGGACGGCGTGTACCAGGCCCCCGGGGGCCCGAACGAGGACACCCGCGGCGGCTTCGAGCACGGCGGCTGGTCCTACCCCTTCGCGGACGACGACTTCGGGGCCTTCGTCACCGGTGTCTTCGACCGCGCCGGAGCCTTCCTCCTCGGCCGGCGTACGTACGACATCTTCGCGGGCGCCTGGCCGAAGGTGACCGACGAGAGCGACCCGATCGCCTCCCGCCTCAACTCCCTCCCCAAGTACGTGGTCTCCACGACCCTGGAGAAGGCCGAGTGGCACAACTCCACGATCATCTCCGGCGATGTCGCCGCGGAGGTCGCCCGGCTCAAGGAGCAGCAGAGCGACGGCGAGCTCCAGATCCACGGCAGCGGCGCGCTCGCCCGGTCCCTGATGGCCGCCGACCTGATCGACGAACTGCACCTGCTGGTCTTCCCCGTGGTGCTCGGCACGGGCCTGCGTCTGTTCACGGACGGCGCCCGGCCCACCCGGTTCGAGCTGACCGCCGCCACGACCACGGGCAAGGGCGTCGCCATCCACACGTACCGGAACGCGGGCCGCCCCGAGTACGGCGCATTCGAGCTCGCCGAGTGAGATCGTCCCGGGTACGGTGATCGCTCCGGGTGCGAGCCGCCGAAGTCTCCACACCGCCGGAGTCGTTGGAGACCAGGGCCCATGTCCTCGATCGCCGCACCCGTACCCGTTCTCGCCCCGCGCGAGTGGGCCGGGCTGCTCTTCCTCTCCGGCTTCTGCACACTGCTTGCGTTCTTCGTCCGGATGTGGGCGGTCCGCCGCACCTCCCCGTCCCGGGTCAGCCTGCTGTTGGGCACCGAACCGCTGTGGGCCGCGGCAGCGGGCATCGCCATCGGTCACGAGCACCTGGGCGCCGTCGGGATGACGGGCGCGGCGCTGGTGCTCGCGGGGACCTGGTGGGGGCGCAGGGCGGCGGACACCGCCATCGGCTGATCCGTCAGGAGCCGTGCGCCAGGGCCTCGCGGGCCGCGGCGGCCGCCGCCTTGCGGTCGTGCGGGACGAGACCGATGCGGGTGCGCCGGTCGAGGACGTCCGACTCGTCGAGGGCTCCCTCGTGACGTACGGCCCACAGCAGTTCCGCGCCCGTGACCGGGTGGCCGGGGACGACGGGACGGGCCAGGTCCGGGTCGGCGAGACCGAGCGCGTGGACGGCCGGGGCCTCGGCGCCGTACCGGCGGACCAGGCGCCGCGGCGCGTCCAGTGTCGCGAGCGCGCTCGGCCGGGCGGCGCCGACCAGCGGGATCGCCGCCGTCCTGCACCGGCCGGCGGTCAGGCCGCGCGCGCTGACGGCGGCGTCGACGGCGTCCTGCGCCATCCGGCGGTAGGTGGTGAGCTTCCCGCCGACGATGGTGACGACCCCGTCGGGCGAGGTCAGCACGGCGTGCTTGCGGGAGATGTCCGCGGTGCGGCCGGAGCCCGCCGCGCCGGAGGTGTCCAGGAGCGGCCGCAGTCCGGCGAACGCCCCCACGACGTCGTCCCGGCTCACCGAGACGTCGAGCGCGGAGCCCAGGACGTCGAGGAGGAAGCCGATGTCCGTCTCGGGCACCTCGGGGACGTCCGGCACCGGGCCCTCGACCGGCTCGTCGGTCAGTCCCACGTACACCCGCCCGTCGCCCTGCGGCAGGACCAGGACGAACCGGTTGGTCTCCCCCGGAATGGGAATGTGCATGCCCGCCGAGAGACCCCCGAGGGCCTCGGAACGCAGCACGAGGTGCGTGCCCCGGGACGGCCGGAGCCTGATGTCGTCCACCAGCCCGCCCGCCCAGACACCGGTGGCGTTGACGACGGCACGCGCCCGGATGTCCAGCTCCTCGCCGCTGAGCTCGTCGCGGACCCGGGCGCCCGAGCCGCTGAGGGAGAGGGCGCGGACGTGGGTGAGGATCCGCGCGCCGTGCGCGCCGGCGGTGCGGGCCACGGCGGTGACGAGACGGGCGTCGTCGGTGAGCTGGCCGTCCCAGGACAGCAGCCCGCCGCGCAGCCCGGTCGGCCGCAGCGCGGGCGCCATGTGCCGGGTCTCCACCGCCGACAGGGCGCGGGGCGCGGGCAGTGTGGCGCGTGATGTGCGGGCGGAGACCCGCAGCAGGTCTCCGGCCCGGAAGCCCGCCCAGGCCAGCGCGGCCTGGGAGCGGGAGACCAGCGGGGTGAGCGGCAGGACGAACGGCTGGGCGCGCACCAGGTGCGGAGCGGTGCGCTCCATGAGCACACCGCGCTCGACGGCGCTCTCGTGGGCGACGTCCAGCTGCCCGGTGGCGAGGTAGCGCAGCCCGCCGTGGATGAGCTTGGAGCTCCACCGGGACGTACCGAACGCGAGGTCGTGGGCGTCGATCGCGGCGACGGTGAGACCGCGCGAGGCGGCATCCAGGGCGGCTCCGGCGCCGGTCGCGCCGAGACCGACGACGAGCACGTCGACCCCGGTGCCGTCGGCGAGTTCGGCGAGCTCCTGAGCGCGGCGTGCCGCGTTGAGCGAAGAGGCGGGACTCGGGCTGCTCATGGCGTAAGGGTCCTCTCCAGAAGGGTCCGCAGCTCTTCGAGGAAGGCCGCGTCGGTGAGCTCGGGGTCGTCCGGTTCGGTCATCGTGCGCAGCGAGAGCGTGAAGGACTGCACGACGAGCAGCAGGGCGCGGGCCTGGCGGTCGGGGTGCGCCGCACGGACGGAACCGTCGGCGTGCCCCTCCTTCAGTGCGCCGGTGATGAGCCCCAGCAGGGCGTCCTGGCTGGCGCCCCGGCGGTCGAGCACATAGGGCAGCAGCAGCTCGGGGTCGACGTCGAGGATCTTGTGGAAGAGCGGGTGGGCGCGGAAGGCCGCGACTCCGTCGACCAGTCCGTCGACCAGCCGCGCCCGGGTGGGGGCGCCGGGCACGACGGCGGGCATGGTGCCGATGGCGAGAGCGATCCACTCCCTGGTCATCAGATCGCCGACCAGGCTCCGTACGTCCGGCCAGCGGCGGTACAACGTCATACGTGACACACCGGCCCGCCGGGCCACATCGGTCAGCGTGGTCCGGCGTACGCCGACGGCCAGAACGCAGTCACGTGCTGCGTCGAGCACGGAATCCGAGTCCGCATGGTTGTGACGAATGGGCGTCATCTGTCACAGTGTAATGCCAGTGCAGGCCGCGCGGCACAACGCCCCGCGAACCGACGGTGAGGAACAGACCAAGTGGACATGTTGTGGAGCGGCTGGGGCGACCCGGCCAAGGCGGCCCCGCTGCCCGACACGGTGATCGGCCTGCTGCGCGACCTGCTCGGCGTCACACCGCTCGAGACCGGTCCGGCCGAGCTCGGCGATATCGCCGTCCCCGACGCCGCGCTGACCGATGCGGCCCGCCAGGCGCTGACCGAACGCGTCGGCGACCGGGTGTACGTACGCACCGACGCGGAGACGCGGATCCGGCACACCCGCGGCAAGTCCACCCCCGACCTGCTGCGCATCCGCGCCGGAGAGGTCGACGACATACCGGCGGCCGTCGTGCTCCCGGGCAGCCACGACGAGGTGCTCGCCGTCCTGCGGGTCTGTGTCGAACACGGCCTGGCCGCCGTGCCGTTCGGCGGCGGCACCTCCGTCGTCGGCGGCCTGGCCCCCGAGGGGAAGCGGAGCTTCATCGCGCTGGACCTGCGCCGCCTCGACAGCCTGCTGACCCTCGACGAGGTCTCCCGCACCGCCACGATCCAGCCCGGGCTGCGCGCTCCGCACTGCGAGGCGCTGCTCAACGAACAGGGCTTCACGCTCGGTCACTTCCCGCAGTCGTACGAATGGGCCTCGATCGGCGGCTTCGCCGCGGCCCGCTCCAGCGGCCAGGCCTCCGCCGGCTACGGCCGCTTCGACGAGATGGTGCTGGGCCTCACCGTCGCCACCCCCGAGGGCACCCTGGAGCTGGGCCGCGCGCCCCGCTCGGCGGCCGGCCCGGACCTGCGCCAGCTGGTCCTCGGCTCCGAGGGCGCGCTGGGCGTGATCACCTCGGTGACCGTCCGGATCCGCCCGCTCCCCGGGACCCGGATCTACGAGGGCTGGCGCTTCTCCTCCTTCGAGGCGGGCGCGGCGGCACTGCGCACACTCGCCCAGGACGGCCCGCGGCCGACCGTGCTGCGCCTGTCGGACGAGACCGAGACGTTCATCGGCCTGGCCCAGCCCGACAAGATCGGCAGCTCGGACGCCCCCCAGGCCGCCGGGTGCATGGCGATCGCCGGATACGAGGGCACCGCCGAGGACACCGCGGACCGGCGCGCCCGCGCCCGTGAGGTGCTCCTTGCCTGCGGCGGCGAGTTCGTCGGCGAGGAGCCGGGGGACCGCTGGGCGCACGGCCGCTACAACGCCCCGTATCTGCGCGACGCGCTCCTCGACGCCGGCGCCTTCGCCGAGACCCTGGAGACCGCCGGGTTCTGGTCCGCACTGCCGGGCCTGTACGACGCGGTACGCCAGGCGCTCACCACGACCCTCACCGACGCGGGTACACCGCCGCTGGTGATGTGTCACATATCCCATGTGTACGAGAACGGCGCGTCGCTGTACTTCACCGTCGTCTCGGCTCAGGGGGACGACCCGGTCGCCCACTGGGCGCCCGCGAAGCGGGCCGCCAACGACGCGATCCTGGCGGCGGGCGGCACCATCAGCCATCATCACGGCGTCGGGACCGACCACCGCGACTGGTTCACCCAGGAGATCGGCCCGGTCGGCGTCCGAATCCTGCAGGCCGTCAAGGCCGAGCTCGACCCGGCCGGGATCCTCAACCCCGGCGTGCTCATCCCCGTCCGCTGAACCGGCCCCCTGCCTTCCGGAGGCGCATCCATGCGACAGTTCACCGCCGTCGTCAACCCCACCGCGGGCGGGTCCAGCGGTACGGCGGCCCTGCTCCCGCTGGCCCGGCTCCTGCGGGAGGCCGGGGCGCAGCTCGACACCCAGTACAGCCGCAGCCTGGAGCACGCCCAGGAGGTGGCGCGGCAGGCCGGCGAACGAGGGCACGTCGTGCTCGCCGTCGGCGGCGACGGGATAGCCGGCGGTGTCGGCGGGGCTCTCAGCGGCACGGACACCGTGTTCGGCCTCGTCCCGGCGGGACGGGGTAACGACTTCGCCCGTGCGCTGGGGCTCCCGACCGACGCGCCGGCCCTGGCGGAGCTGCTGCTCCACGGCTCGCCCCGGGCGGTCGACACCATCGGGGTCGAATCGGCCGTCCACGCCGGCACGTCCGTGCTGGGCAGCGTGTACGCCGGTGTCGACGCCGTGGCCAACCGGTACGCCAACACCTCCCGGCTGCTGCGGGGCGCGGCCTCGTACTACTCCGGTGGTCTGCGGGCCGTCGTGACCTGGCGGCCCGTGAACTACCGCATCACGGTGGACGGGGTGCTGCACGAGCGGCGCGGCTACACCGTGGTGGCGGCCAACTCCGGTTTCTACGGCTTCGGCCGCAAGATCGCCCCCGGTGCCCGGCTCGACGACGGACTGCTGGACGTCGTCGTGATCCGGCACGCTCCCAAGCGGCTGTTCTTCGCGATGATGAACGAGCTGAAGACCGGCGAGCATCTGAAGCGCCCCGAGGTGGAGATCCTCCAGGGCAAGGAGGTCCGCATCGAGGCCGACCGGGCCATCCCGTACGGGGCGGACGGCGAGGTGGACGCCACGCTTCCCGTCACGGCGAGGGTGCAGCCGGGTGCGCTCAACGTGCTGTGCTGACAGTGCACTGTGACAGTTCACAGTTCACAGTTCGCGGCTGACGGCTGACGGCTGACGGCTGATGGCTGACGCTC
>NZ_JBSGZO010000496.1:0-5972 GCF_053611045.1 Streptomyces sp. NPDC054841
TGGAGTCATGGCGGAGCCATGCCGACTGACGACAACGCAGGAGACGGAGTCGCAGGGCGTCGCGAGCCCAGCAAGATCCACCGGACAGGCCCTAGTAGCGGGACCCGGGGTCGAACGCCATGGCCGTTCTGTCCCGCACCCGCCACGAGCCGCTCGGCTGGAACCCGCCTCCCCACGCCCGGTCCCAGTGCGCTCTGCGGCGTCGGGCCTCGCGCCCGGCGGCGGCGGTCTCGCTGCGGCAGGCGAGGGCCGTCAGCACCGCCATCAGCGCCGCCAGCTCCACATGGTCGGGCGAACCCTGCATGATGCGTACATCGAGTGACATCTGAGCCTCACCAGCGGACCGGGAGCGTCTTGGGGCCTCGGATCAACGCGCCCTCCTGCCATTCCAGCCGTTCGGGCGGCACCGCGAGTTCGAGCCGCGGGTACCGGTCCAGCAGCGTCGCGAGCATGACCTCGGACTCCATCCGGGCCAGCATCGAACCGACGCAGTGGTGCGGTCCGAACCCGAACGAGAGATGCGCGACGGGCTCACGGTCGAAGTCGAGCGTGTGCGGGTCGCGGAAGACCGCCGGGTCGCGGTTCGCGGCGAGGTACGAGAAGTAGACGGCCTCGCCCGCGCTGATGCGGACGCCGCCGATCTCCAGGTCCTCGGTCGCGATCCGCGGCAGCCCCACACCGTTGCGGTGCGGGATGTAGCGCAGCAGCTCGTCGACGGCCTGTGGCAGCAGTCCGCGCTCGGTGCGCAGCCGCGTCATGTGCTCCGGATGGGTGAGAAGCGCGTAAACCATGTTCGCGCTGTTGTTGCGCACCGCGTGCGCACCGCTCACGAGGATCGCCGTTGCCAGCGAGACCGCCTCGTCGTCGTTGATCTCACCGGCCTCGACGGCGGCGACGAGGACGCCGGCCAGGTCGTCGCGCGGCTCGGCGCGCCGTCTGCCGAGGAGTCCGACGACGACGTCACGGACCGTGTTCTTCGCCGCCTCGCTCCGGCTGGGCGCCGGGGCCGGGGTCATGATCACGTTCGCCCAGGAGGTCATGTCCGACCGCTCGTCCTGCGGCACCCCCAGCAGGTCGCAGACGACGGAGAGCGGGAACGGACCGTGCAGATGCTGCATCAGATCCGCGGGGGACCCCTGCCGTTCCATGGTGTCCAGCAGGGCGTCCGCGGTCCGCTGGGCCATGGGCCGCAATCGCTGCATGCTCGCGCCGGTGAAAGCGCGGGCCACCACGCGGCGCATCGTGTTGAGGTGCGGCGGGTCCGCGTAGTTGAGGGCCGCGTGCTTCGCCGCGATGGCGTGCGGGGAGCCGCTCGTCACCGACCGTCCCGCCAGGGCCTTCCGGCTGAGCCGGGGGTCCGAAGAGGCGAGTCTGACGTCCTCGTACCGTGTCACGAGCCAGACGCTGCCCTCGCCGAACGGGAGCCGGATGCGCGCCACCGGCTCGTCGCGCAGGAGCGTGGTCAGGAACGGGTCGAAGTCCAGGGCCGGGAAGTCCTCCAGGGTCCAGTGGTGGACCCTCCGCTCCTCCCCCGGGCCGGCACCGGTCACGGGGCAGCCCCGGACGGCGGTACCTACGCCGGCATCAGCACCGGTACCTGCACCGGTCAGGGAGCCGGCCCCGGGTCCGCTTCCGAGCACGGCCTCCGTGTCGAGTTCTGGCCTCATCGACTTCATCTCCCGGTTTGTGATCGCGCTGGTGTGCGGATCACGTGCAGTGCGCTGGTACGGCCCCCGCCAGGAACACATCCCTTCCCGATTGCACGGACATCGGCTCGAACACGCCCGCGCATCACCCGTTCGGCGCAACCCGGAAGGGGCTTCCCGGCGCGCGCGACGGCGTGTCGTCCCTGAACATTTTGGAGGAACGCGAGAGGAAGGGCGGCATGTCATGGCCACTCTGTGCAAACCCGCGGTGTCCGTGCCCGAGCACGTGATCACCATGGAGCAGACCCTTGATCTGGCGCGGTCCGTTCACGCGGACCACCCGCAACTGGAACTGGCGCTGCGCCTGATCCGGAACACGGGGGTGGAGAAGCGGCATCTGCTGCGACCGATCGAGGAAACGCTCAAACACCCCGGGTTCGAAGAGCGCAACGCCGTCTACGAGGCGGAAGCCAAGGCGCGTGTGCCTGCAGTCATCCGACAGGCACTGGCAGACGCCGAACTCGCCACGACAGACATTGACATGATCATTTTCGTGTCCTGCACGGGCTTCATGATGCCGTCACTGACCGCATGGCTGATCAATACGATGGACTTCCGCACCGACGTCCGGCAGGTGCCGATCGCCCAGCTCGGATGCGCGGCCGGTGGTGCGGCGATCAACCGGGCGCACGACTTCTGCACCGCCTACCCCGAGGCGAACGCCCTCATCGTGGCTTGTGAGTTCTGCTCGCTGTGCTACCAGCCGGCCGATGTGAACGTCGGCAACCTGCTCTCCAACGGCCTGTTCGGCGACGGACTGGCAGCGGCGGTGGTACGCGGCAGGGGTGGCCACGGCGTCGAACTGGAGCGCAACGGCTCGTATCTGGTCCCGCACACCGAGGACTGGATCGCGTACGACATCCGCGCCACCGGCTTCCACTTCAAGCTGGACAAGCGGGTGCCCGGCACGATGGAACCACTCGCTCCGGCCCTCAAGGAGCTTGCTGCGGACCACGGTTGGGACGCCACCTCGCTGGACTTCTACATCATCCACGCGGGCGGGCCGCGAATCCTGGACGACCTGAGCATGTTCCTCGGAGTGGAGCCCGAGGCCTTCCGGTTCAGCCGGGCCACGCTCACCGAGTACGGCAACATCGCGAGCGCCGTCGTCCTGGACGCACTGCACCGGCTCTTCGAGGAGGGCTCCGCGGAGCACGCGGCGCGCGGCATCCTCGCCGGCTTCGGGCCCGGCATCACCGCGGAGATGTCGCTGGGCAGCTGGACCGTGCCCGACGGGCTCCTCACCGCGCCCTCGCGCGCGGGGAGGAGCTGAACCATGCGGAGCACGACCATGACCACCACCACGAGCACGGCGAGCTCCACGAGCACGAGCAGCACGAGCAGCACGACCAGCACAAGCAGCAGAGGCAGCACCGCGGCCACGGGCGCGGCCGCGGCCGACCCGCTCCCGCCGGTCCGTTCCTGGCCGGTCCAGGACCTGTCCGGTGTGGAGTTCGATCCCGTGCTCGCCGAGCTGATGCAGGACGGTCCGGTGACCCGTATCAAGCTCCCCAACGGCACGGGCTGGGCCTGGCTGGTGTCCGGGTACGACGAGGTGCGGATGGTGGCGAACGATCCGCGCTTCAGCCGCAAGGCGGTCGTCGGCAACGATGTCACCCGGCTCGCCCCGCACTTCATCCCGGTCGACGGAGCGGTCGGCTTCGAGGACCCGCCCGATCACACCCGGCTGCGCCGGGCCGTCGCGGCCGCGTTCACGACGCGGGGCGTGGAACGGCTGCGTGGGCAGGCGCAGAAGCTGCTCGACGAACTGGTCGACGCAGTCCTGCGCGACGGCCCGCCCGCCGACCTCACGGAGCGGATCCTCGCCCCCTTCCCGCTGGCCGTCGTCTGCGAGCTGATGGGCGTGCCCGCACGCGACCGCCCGAAGATGCACGAGTGGACCGTGCTCATTCTCTCCTCGTCCCAGGGAGCGGAGCGCAGCGAGCGGGCGAAGAGGGGGGTGTGCGCGTACTTCGCCGAACTGCTGCGCAGGCGCCGGGGCACGGGCGGCGAGGATGTGATCGGGGTGCTCGGGACGGCCGTGGCGGACGGCGAGATCACCGAGTCGGAGGCGGTCGGCCTCGCACTGCTCATCCAGATCGGCGGCGAGGCGGTCACCAACAACACCGGCAACATGGCTTACATCTTCCTCACCCGTCCGGAGTATCAGGCCCGGCTGCGTGCCGAGCCTGCGCTGCGGCCCTCGGCCATCGACGAGCTGCTGCGCTACATCCCGCACCGCAACGGTGTCGGGCTGACCCGGATCGCGACGGAGGACGTGACCATCGCCGGGCACGGCATCAAGGCGGGTGACGCCGTCTATGTCTCGTACCTGGCCGCCAACCGCGACCCGGACGTCTTCCCCGACCCGGAGGAGATCGTGCTCGACCGCAGCCCGAACCCGCATGTGGCGTTCGGATACGGACCGCACTACTGCGTGGGCGGCTTGCTCGCCCGGCTGGAGACCGAACTGCTCGTCGCGGCCCTGCTGGACCGATTTCCCGACCTTCGTCCCGCCGTCCCGCTCGAGGAATTCCGGTGGCGCCCGGGCGCGCTCATACGAGGTCCCGAGGGATTGCCGGTGACCTGGTGACCGCCCACATCAGCGCGCCGCCGGAAGACGTCGCCGTCGCCCAGCCGCCCGAGGGGCTGCTCGTGCCGAGCGGCGAGGGACGCAAGCTGCACTCGGCGGCCCATGAGGTGACGTTCAAGGTCACTGGCGCGCATTCACGCGCGGCGTCCAGCTTCGAGGTGGTGGTACCACCCGGATTCGACGTCGGTGCCCATGTGCACACGCGCAGCGAAGAGCTCTTCTACGTGCTCGAAGGCGAGCTGGAGGTACTCGCCTTCGAGCCCCGGGTGCGCACGCGTGACGACTGGCGCCATTGGGAGTCCCTCACGGGCCGGGGCGTCGTCGCTGCGGGCCCGGGCACGGTCATCGTCGTACCGCCGGGCTGTCCACACGCGTTCGCCAACCGCACGGACGAGCTGGCGAAGATGTTCTTCCAGGCGGCCCCGCCACCGGACCACGAGCGGTACTTCGAGGAACTCCAGGAGATCCTCAACTCGGGCGGCCCGCTGGATCATGCGGCGATCACCGAGCTCCGGGCCCGCTACGACATCGAACAACTCACGCCCCTGCGGCACGACGCGTGACACCCGCGGTGTGAAGGTCCCTCACCAGACCGAACAGCTCCGCCTCGTTGCCCGCGAAGCCCGCGTCCGCGAGGGCCCGGTCCGCTTCCGCCATGGGGGCGGTGAGCGCGAGGGGTGGCGGGGCCGCACCGGAGGGTTCGGCGAGTGCGGCGCGGACCGCGCCCAGCAGACGCACATACGCCTGCGCGGCGGCTCGTTCGCGTGACGTCATCATCGTGGCGGCACTCATCGGTCGGCCTCTCCTTTCGGATGGGTACAGCGGCACACCGTCCACCCTGCCCCATGCCACTGACAACGGCCCTCGGGATCGCCGCCTCGGGAACCTCCGCCCCCTCCGGTCCGACGTCTTGGTCAGCACGTCGTTCCGAAGGCACTCGACAGTGACGGAGACGGAGACAGATGATGAATCGCAGAGGGATGCTCAGATCGGCGGCCGGGGCCGGTGTCGCGGCCGGGCTGGGCGCGGGGACCTCGGGGGCGTACGGAGCCGCGCCGGGCCGCCGCCGCGACCGGCCGCTGCGCGTGCACATCGTCGTGTTCGACGGGGCCGAGGAACTGGACTTCATCGGCCCGCTGGAGGTCCTTCGCCTCGCACAGAGAATGGGCCTGCCCCTCACCACCACCCTGGTGACCAGCGGAGAACCTGGCCGGATCACGGGCACGTTCGGTACGGACATCGCCGCGCCGGGCGCGTGGGACCCCGGGGCGGCGGATGTGATCGTGGTGCCGGGCGGCGGTTTCACACGCAAGGACGCGCCGGGCATCTGGCCCGAGATCAGGAAGGGCGTGCTGACCCGCGAGCTGAAGCGCGCGGTACGGCCCGGACTCACCCTCGTCGGCATCTGCACCGGAGTGGTCGTCCTGCACGCCGCCGGGCTCGTCGGCGACCGTCCCTGCACGACCCATCACGGTGCCAAGCAGTATCTGAAGGACCTGGGCGCCGATGTACGCGACGCGCGGGTGGTGGACGACGGCGATCTGGTGTGCGCGGGAGGCATCAGCTCCGGTATCGACGGTGCGCTGTGGCTCCTCGAGCGGGAGTTCGGTGCCGAGGCGGCCGGACGCGCCGAGACGGTCCTGGAGTTCGAGCGCCGCGGCACAGTGCTGCGT
>NZ_JBSGZO010000497.1:0-5972 GCF_053611045.1 Streptomyces sp. NPDC054841
CCCCTGGCCTGCGGGTCCGCGTGCGTCCTGCCCAGGTACCGCCCGCCTTCGGAACCCAGCCCGAAGGGCGAGCCGAGTCGACACCGTGCGCCTCGCGCGCAGCAAGAGAAGTGAGTGCACCTCATGCGCACCCCCGAGCTGATCTCCCCGCGGTCTCCGCGTGTCGTCGCCGCGCGGCGGCTCGCCAAGCGGAACTTCCGCTCCAAGGACCGGCGGTTCATCGCCGAGGGGCCGCAGGCCGTGCGGGAGGCCGTGGAGCACCGGGGCGATGACGACGAGCCCACGCTGCTCGAGCTCTTCACCACCGTCGAGGCCGCCGAGCGGTACGCGGACATCGTGGAGGCCGCCCGTGCCACGGGGGCCCGGATCCACTACGCCCCCGACGCCGTGCTGGCCGAGGTCTCCCAGACCGTGACGCCGCAGGGGCTCGTCGGGGTCTGCCGGTTCCTCGACTCGCCGTTCGAGGACATCCTTGCCGCCCGGCCCAGGCTCGTGGCCGTCCTCGCGCACGTACGCGACCCCGGGAACGCGGGCACGGTGCTGCGCTGTGCCGATGCCGCGGGCGCCGACGCCGTCGTGCTCACCGATGCCTCCGTGGACCTCTACAACCCGAAGTCGGTGCGGGCTTCGGTCGGTTCGCTGTTCCATCTGCCCGTCGCCGTCGGCGTACCCGTCGAGCAGGCCGTCAGCGGGCTGAAGGGCGTCGGGGTCAGGATCCTCGCCGCGGACGGGGCCGGTGAGGACGACCTGGACGCCGAGCTCGACGCGGGCACCATGGGCGGACCGACGGCGTGGATCTTCGGCAACGAGGCCTGGGGACTGCCCGAGGAGACCCGCGCGCTCGCGGACGCGGTCGTGCGGGTGCCCATCCACGGCAAGGCCGAGAGCCTCAATCTGGCGACGGCCGCCGCCGTGTGCCTCTACGCCTCCGCGCGCGCCCAGCGCACCCCCGGCGGCTGCCGGGCGGCGTGACCCCCGGCCCCCGCAGGGTGTCACTCTGTCACCGACGACTAGTAGGGTGACCAACTCGGGGACCCACTGCACTGGTTCGAGAGGTGGGGTACGGGGATGGCTGTCGGCACAAGTGGACCGTCGGAGGCGCACATCGCCTTCGCGGGTCCCTCCGTGGACGTCGCAGGCCTGGGCATCGACCCCGACGACCTTCCCGACGGCCTCGTCGTCGCCGACGAGACCGGCCGGGTGATCTGCTTCAACGCCGCGGCCGAGCGCATCACCGCGACCCCCGGCGCCGAGGCCCTCGGCCGACCGCTGGAGCACGCGCTGCCCCTGGAGGACCTCAAGGGCCGCCGCTGGTGGACCCTGACCGACCCGTACGGCGGGCTCGCCACGCGCATCGGCCAGCCCGAGCGGAATCTGCTGCTCCCCGGCGGCCGCGAGGTCCTCGTCTCCGTCCGCTACGTACGCGAGGCACCCACCGGCCCCGTCCGCCGCGTCGTGGTCAGCCTGCGCGGCACCGAGGCGAGGCGCCGCACCGAGCGCAGCCACGCCGAGCTGATCGCCACCGTCGCCCATGAGCTGCGCTCACCGCTGACCTCCGTCAAGGGCTTCACGGCCACCCTCCTCGCCAAATGGGAGCGCTTCACCGACGACCAGAAGCGGCTCATGCTGGAGACCGTCGACGCCGACGCCAACCGTGTCACGCGGCTCATCGCCGAGCTCCTCGACATCTCCCGTATCGACTCCGGCCGACTCGAGGTGCGCCGCCAGCCCGTCGACATCGCGGCCGCCGTCGGCCGCCACATCCAGGCGCACACCGCCCGGGGCCAGTCCCCGGACCGTTTCTTCGTCCGTATCCACCGCCGGCTGCCCGATCTGTGGGCCGACCCCGACAAGATCGACCAGGTCCTCGGCAACCTGCTCGAAAATGCGGTGCGCCACGGCGAGGGAACGGTCACCATCGAGGTATCACCAGCGCCCGGCAAGAACGACGAGAAGGGAACGGCCGTCACCGTGAGCGACGAAGGCCCCGGCATCCCCGAGGAGTCGATGGGCCGTGTCTTCACCCGCTTCTGGCGGGGAAGCAAGCGCGGAGGCACCGGTCTCGGCCTGTACATCGTCAAAGGCATCGTCGAGGCGCACGGCGGGACGATCACCGTCGGCCGCGGTCCCGGCGGCGGCGCGGAATTCCGATTTACGTTGCCCGTGGGCGCCCCCGCCTATCTCACCTGATAGGCACCCCGGCAGCCCACGGGCTCATTCGCGTACCTTCACCCCGCTAGACTCGACCTTTGGCACCTTTGCGTCCTCGGTCGTCGAGCGGGGGCTCCAGCCACCCCATCGGAAGCACGGGAAGAGATGTCGGCACCCAATAAGTCGTACGACCCTGTCGAGGTCGAGGCACTGAAACCGGAAGAGATCGAGCGCATGCGGGACGAGGCGCTCGCCGCCTTCGCCGCCGCCGGCGACCTCGAAGCGCTCCACGAGGCGAAGATCGCGCAGACCGGCCCCACCTCGCCGCTCGCGCTCGCCAACCGGGAGATCGGCGCCCTGCCGCCGCATGCCAAGGCCGACGCCGGCAAGCGTGTGGGCCAGGCCCGCGGTGCCGTCAACAAGGCCCTGGCCGCCCGTCAGGCCGAGCTGGAGGCGGAGCGTGACGCCCGTGTGCTGGTCGAGGAGGCCGTGGATGTCACGCTGCCCCACGACCGTGTACCGGCCGGCGCCCGCCACCCCCTGACCACACTCTCGGAGCGCATCGAGGACATCTTCGTGGCCATGGGCTACGAGGTGGCCGAAGGCCCCGAGGTCGAGACCGAGTGGCTGAACTTCGACGCGCTGAACATCGCGGCGGACCACCCCGCCCGCGGCGAGCACGACACGTTCTTCGTGCAGGGCGCGGACGGAAGCGGCAATTCGGGCGTCGTCATGCGCACCCACACCTCGCCGGTACAGGTCCGCTCGATGCTGGACCGCGAGCCGCCGCTGTACGTGATCTGCCCCGGCCGCGTGTACCGCACGGACGATCTGGACGCCACCCACACCCCGGTCTTCCACCAGGTCGAGCTGCTCGCCGTCGACGAGGGCCTCACCATGGCCGACCTCAAGGGCACCCTGGACCACATGGTCCGGGCGCTCTTCGGCGGCGAGGGCATGAAGACCCGGCTCCGGCCGAACTTCTTCCCGTTCACCGAGCCGTCCGCCGAGATGGACATGGTCTGTTACGTGTGCCGCGGCGAGTCCGTCGGCAACCCGGACCGGCCGTGCCGCACCTGCTCCAGCGAGGGCTGGATCGAGCTCGGCGGCTGCGGGATGGTCAACCCGAAGGTGCTCGTCGCCTGCGGTGTCGACCCGGAGAAGTACAGCGGATTCGCCTTCGGGTTCGGCATCGAGCGGATGCTGATGTTCCGCCACAACGTCGAAGACATGCGAGACATGGTCGAGGGTGACATCCGGTTCACCCGGCCGTTCGGGATGGAGATCTGATGCGGATCCCGCTTTCTTGGCTGCGGGAGTACGTCGACCTGCCGGTGACGGAGACCGGCCGTGACGTACAGACCAAGCTCATCGCGGCCGGCCTCGAGGTCGAGACCGTCGAGCAGCTCGGCGCCGGGCTCAAGGGCCCCCTCGTCGTGGGCCAGGTGCTCACCATCGAGGAGCTGACCGAGTTCAAGAAGCCCATCCGCTTCTGCACCGTCGACGTCGGCCAGGCCAACGGCACGGGAGACCCGCAGGAGATCATCTGCGGCGCCCGGAACTTCTCGGTCGGCGACAAGGTCGTCGTCGCGCTGCCCGGCGCGGTCCTGCCCGGCGACTTCCAGATCGCCGAGCGCAAGACGTACGGCCGGGTGTCCCGCGGCATGATCTGCTCCGGCGACGAGCTGGGCATGGGCGACGACGGCTCGCACGGCATCATCGTGCTGCCGCCGCAGCACGAGGTCGGCATCGACGCCACCGAGCTGCTGGAGCTGTTCGACGAGGTCCTCGACATCGCCGTCACGCCCGACCGCGGCTACTGCCTGTCGCTGCGCGGCGTCGCCCGTGAGGCGGCCATCGCGTACGGTCTGCCGCTGCGCGACCCGGCGCTGCTCGACGTCCCCGCACCGAACTCGTTCGGCTACGGAGTGCAGATCGCGGACCCGATCGGCTGCGACCGCTTCACCGCGCGCACCGTCGTCGGCCTCGACCCGGAGGCCCGCTCCCCGATCTGGCTGCAGCGCCGCCTCCAGAAGGCCGGCATGCGCCCGATCTCGCTCGCCGTCGACATCACCAACTACGTGATGCTGGAGCTCGGCCAGCCGCTGCACGCGTACGACCGCACCCGCCTCGACGGGCCGATCGGTGTGCGCCGCGCCGAGCAGGGCGAGAAGCTGATCACCCTCGACGGCACCAAGCGCGTCCTGGACGCCGAGGACCTGGTCATCACCGACAACCGCGGGCCGATCGGCCTCGCGGGTGTCATGGGCGGAGCCAACACGGAGATCGCCGACTCCGAGACCGACCCGGAGACCGGCGAGGTCCGCGGCACCACCGAAGTCGTCATCGAGGCCGCGCACTTCGACGCGGTCTCCATCGCCCGCACCGCGCGCCGCCACAAGCTGTCCTCCGAGGCGTCCAAGCGCTTCGAGCGGGGCGTCGACCCGCAGGCCGCCGCCGCTGCCGCGCAGCGCACGGTCGACCTGCTGGTGCTGCTCGCGGGCGGCACCGCCGAGGCCGGCGTCACCGAGATCATCGCGCCGTCCGCGCCGCGTACGGTCACGATGCGGGCCGACCACCCCGACCGTGTCGCCGGTGTCGGCTACGGCCGCGAGACCGTCGTCCGCCGCCTCCAGGAGGTCGGCTGTGACGTCTACGGCCAGGACGAGCTCGTCGTCACCGTCCCGTCGTGGCGTCCCGACCTGCACGCGCCGAACGACCTCGCGGAAGAGGTCATCCGGCTGGAGGGCTACGAGAACCTGCCCTCCACGCTGCCGACCCCGCCGTCCGGCCGCGGGCTCACCGCCCGCCAGCGGCTGCACCGGCGCACCGGCCGTGCGCTTGCCGGAGCCGGCTTCGTCGAGGCGCTGAACTACCCGTTCATCGGCGAGGGCGTCCTCGACCAGCTCGGCCTGGAGGCCGACGACCCGCGGCGCGCCGTCGTCACGCTGGTCAACCCGATCTCCGACGAGGAGCCGGCGCTGCGCACCACGCTGCTGCCCGGTCTGCTCGCCGCGCTGCGGCGCAACGTGGGCCGCGGCTCGGGCGACCTGGCCCTCTTCGAGACGGGTCTGGTCTTCCGGCCGACCGGTGACGAGACGGTCCCGGGCGTGCTGCCCGTCGACCGCCGTCCCACCGACGAGGAGATCGCCGCGCTGAACGCGGCGCTGCCGCGTCAGCCGCGCCGCGCCGCCACCGTCCTGGCGGGCGCCCGCGAACAGGCCGGCTGGTGGGGCGCCGGACGCCCGGCCGACTGGGCCGACGCCGTCGAGTCCGCCCGTACGGTCGCCCGCGAGGCGGGCGTCGAGCTCACCATCCGCTCCGACCAGCACGCGCCGTGGCACCCGGGCCGCTGCGCCGCGCTGTACGCCACTGTGAACGGTGAGGAGACCCTCGTCGGCCACGCGGGCGAGCTGCACCCGCGCGTCATCAAGGCGCTCGGGCTGCCGGAGCGCACCTGCGCGATGGAGGTCGAGCTGGACCTGCTGGAGCAGGCCGGCGAGGGTGCCCTCCAGGCGCCGCGGATCTCCACGTTCCCGGTGGCCACGCAGGACGTCGCGCTGGTCGTCTCCTCCGGCGTTCCCGCCGCGGACGTCGAGAAGGTGCTGCGCGAGGGAGCCGGTGAACTGCTGGAGTCCATCCGGCTGTTCGACGTCTTCACCGGCGAGCAGATCGGCGCGGGCAAGAAGTCGCTCGCGTACGCGCTGCGTTTCCGCGCCGCGGACCGCACGCTGACCGTCGAGGAGGCCTCGGCCGCCCGCGACGCCGCGATCGCGCTCGCCGCCGAGCGCACGGGAGCGGTGCTGCGCGGGGCGTGAGCC
>NZ_JBSGZO010000498.1:0-5874 GCF_053611045.1 Streptomyces sp. NPDC054841
CACCCTCAACCCTGCTGGATGGCGACAGCCGCCGCCCTTCGGCCGGCTGAGCCGGACCTGGTTCCGTGAATAAGGAGCCACGGAACTCGTGACTCCGCCCCGAGGGGCTTCTCACTCACCCGCCGCAGCGAGCGCGTGATGGTCAAGCCCTGACCGCGACTCAACATATGCCACCGCTTCAGCTTCTCCCGGCTGGAGTCAGTCATTCACTCGGAAGAGGTAGCCATGGACGCTGTGACCCAGGTCCCCACCCCCGTCAACGAGCCGGTTCACGGTTACGCCCCCGGTTCGCCCGAGCGTGCCCGCCTCGAGGCCAAGCTCAAGGAGCTGGCCGAGAACCCCATCGACCTCCCGATGACCATCAACGGTGTGAAGCGGATGGGCGGCGGCGAGCGCGTCGACGTCGTACAGCCGCACAACCACGGGGCCGTCATCGGTACCTTCGCCGGTGCCACGCAGCAGGACGCGCAGGACGCGATCGACGCCGCCCTCGCCGCCGCCCCGGCGTGGCGCGCGATGTCGTTCGACGACCGCGCCGCGATCATCCTGCGCGCCGCCGAGCTGCTGGCCGGTCCCTGGCGCGAGACGCTGGCCGCCTCCACCATGCTGGGCCAGTCGAAGACCGCGCAGCAGGCCGAGATCGACACCCCGTGCGAGCTCGTCGACTTCTGGCGCTTCAACGTCGCCTACGCCCGCCAGATCCTGGCCGAGCAGCCGCCGGCCAACTCCCCGGGCGTGTGGAACCGTCTGGACCACCGCCCGCTGGAGGGCTTCGTCTACGCGATCACGCCGTTCAACTTCACGGCCATCGCGGGCAACCTGCCCACCGCCCCCGCCCTCATGGGCAACGTGGTGGTCTGGAAGCCGTCCCCGACGCAGACCCACTCCGCCGTCCTGCTGATGCAGCTGCTGGAGGAGGCGGGCCTGCCCAAGGGCGTCATCAACCTGGTCACTGGCGATGGCATCGCCGTCTCCGAGGTGGCGCTGAACCACCCCGACCTGGCCGGTATCCACTTCACCGGTTCGACCAGGACCTTCCAGCACCTGTGGAAGACGGTCGGCAACAACATCGAGAAGTACCGCTCCTACCCGCGCATCGTCGGAGAGACGGGCGGCAAGGACTTCGTCGTCGCCCACCCGAGCGCCGACCGCGCGATCCTCAAGACCGCGCTGACCCGTGGTTCGTTCGAGTTCCAGGGCCAGAAGTGCTCCGCGTCCTCGCGTGCGTACATCCCGGCCTCCATCTGGAACTCGGGCTTCAAGGAGGAGTTCGCGGCCGAGGTCGACGGCATCAAGATGGGTGACGTCACCGACCTGACGAACTTCATCGGCGCCGTCATCGACGAGCGCGCCTTCGCCAAGAACAAGGCCGCGATCGACCGCGCGAAGGAAGACCCGACCTGCACGATCGTCGCCGGCGGTACGTACGACGACTCGGTCGGCTACTTCGTCCGCCCGACCATCGTCGAGTGCACCGACCCGGAGAACGAGGTCTTCACGACCGAGTACTTCGGCCCGATCCTCGCGGTGCACGTGTACGAGGACGACCAGTACGAGGCCGTGCTGGAGCAGATGGAGTCGGTGTCTGCGTACGCGCTGACCGGCTCGGTCATCTCTGGTGACCGCGCGGCGACCGCGTACACGATGGACAAGCTCCGCTACGCCGCGGGCAACTTCTACATCAACGACAAGTCGACCGGCGCCGTCGTCGGCCAGCAGCCCTTCGGCGGCGGCCGCGCGTCCGGCACGAACGACAAGGCGGGCGCCCCGCAGAACCTGATGCGCTGGACGCTGACCCGCGCGATCAAGGAGACGCTGGTTCCGCCGACCGAGTACGGCTACCCGCACATGGGCTGACGCCCTCCCCGGGCCACACGGCCCGTCCCGTGAACACCGCCCCCCGCCGGTCACCCCAGGACCGGCCGGGGGCGGCTCACGTCCGGCGGGCTTACGCTGCTGGAGGGGGCTGGGTGAGGGTGATCGGCGAGGAGGGATGACATGCCTGGTTCCACGACTCTCGGTGCGGGCCACGGGGTCGATGTGATCGACCACCTCGACGCGCAGCGGCTGGCCGCCATGATGAAGGAGATGGGCCGTCTGCTGGCCGTGTCCGGACCGAACAGGATCACGGATCCGCAGGTCGCTGCGTTGTGCGGGGGCGAGGCGCACCACCGGGATGAGTTCACCGACTGGGTGGGCCGGGTCGCGAGGAAGCTCGACGAGGCCACGTCCTAGACACATGTCGCGCGTAAGCGGTGCCCCCGGCCCTTCGTCCGGGGGCTCGGCGCTTTTGTACTGGGCCACCGCGCCGACCCGGGCGATCCGCCCGAACTCGCGCAGCGCCGCGATCGCGGCCGCCAGGTGGTCACCGCCCACCTTGTCGGAGCAGGCGTCGATGCCGCCGGGCGCCGCCTTCGCCGGCAGCTCCTCAACCGCCTCGTCGTAGTGGTCGAAGGCCGCGTCGTAGCCGACGTGTTCGAGATCACCGATCTCGGACCGGACCGTCCGACGCGCCCCGTCGGCTGCGTCACCACTCCCGAGCAGGCCGGAACCCTCGCCGTACGCGCGCGCATCCGCGAGCTCGGAGCGCCTCACCAGCACCGCTCCAAGATCGCGTCTCAGATAGTAGGAAGTCCGACTAATTGTGGAGACAGGGCGGCCCTGCTCCCTTAACTTTGTAGTAGCCGAACGTCTCGCTCGATCCAGCGAATGGCGGTTGTGAGCCGGTGCCCCAAGCAGGCAACCCCTGCGGCCCGCTCCCCGCCCCTTCCGGCCCCTCGTAGATACGTCATGCGGCTTCGCCGCGTGGCACCAGATCTCAAGGAGTCGATCACCATGCCCGAGACGACCCTCCCCCGCCGCGTCCGACACACGCCCCGCACGAGCGAGTCCGACCGCAAGAACGCCGCCGCCGCCCTGCAGCGAGCCCTCGACCGCAGGGACAACGGCGGCGAGACCGGCCACAGCCACTAGGACCTGTCCGGAGATCGCCCGGACGGGACCTAGGCAGAACGCCTGATCTCGAAGTAGTCGATGCGCTCGCCGCTCTCGGCGAGCGCGGAGACCTTCAGCTTCGCGCCCGCACCCGTCTCCGCCGCCACCGCGAGGAAGGAGAAGCCGGTGTACCGGACACGCGACCACTCGACCGTGTCCGGGTCGGGCAGCCGCAGCTTCGTCCAGTGGAACGTCACGATGTGGTCGTGGTCATGGACGTTGCCCTCGTAGCTGTCCTTCACCCCGAGCCCGAAGCCGTACAGATCCGCACCTGCGCCGCCCGCCGTGACGTACACGATGCCGTCCCGCGTCGGGTCGGTCGTCGCCCCGATG
The DNA here is from genome assembly GCF_053611045.1 of Streptomyces sp. NPDC054841. Taxonomy (NCBI): domain Bacteria; kingdom Bacillati; phylum Actinomycetota; class Actinomycetes; order Kitasatosporales; family Streptomycetaceae; genus Streptomyces; species Streptomyces sp. NPDC054841. Next base: position 3,328 of record NZ_JBSGZO010000498.1, read on the forward strand.
GGTACGGGCTTGCCGACCTCGCCGCCCTTGATGGCGTCCGTACGCTCGTAGACGTGGTTGTGTCCGTTGATCACCAGGTCCACCTGGTGCTTGCCGAAGAGCGGCAGCCACGCGTCCCGCGGACCGCCGTCCGAGGCGTGCGTCGAGGTCGAGTACATGCAGTGGTGGAAGAAGACGACCACGAAGTCGATCTCCGGCCGCGCCCGCAGCTCGCCGAGCCGCTTGTCCAGCCAGGCCGTCTGTGCGCCGCCCGTGTAGCCCTTGTTGGCGGGAATCTCGTACGAGACGTCGTTCGCGTCCAGCGCCACGACGCCCACGTTGCCGTACGTGAACGAGTAGATTCCGGGGGCGTTCGAGGCGTCGGGCCCGTTCTCGGGGAGCGACCAGCGGGCGGACTGGCCGCCGTAGCCGTTCGGCGAGTACCACGCCTCCATGTCGTGGTTCCCGGTGGTCACCATCCACGGCACCCGTGAGGCGACGCTTTCCGTCTGGGCGAGGAACTGGTCCCACACCCGGGCGTCGTACGTGTCCGACTCCTTGCCGTGCCCGCTGCTGTCGGCGTAGCAGATGTCGCCCGCGTGCAGATGGAACGAAGGGTTCTGGCCGAGGATCAACTGGTCGTTGGCGAGGGCGTCATAACTCACGCCCTGGTCACCGAAGGCCGTGAAGACGAATTTCTCGGGCGTGGCCGGGGCCGTACGGAACGACCCGATCGTCGCCATCCGGGAGGCGTCCGCCGGGTCGAAGCCGTCGTGACCGACCCCGTAGTAGTACGTCGTCCCGGGCTTGAGCCCGTCGAGCCCCACGTGCAGGTAGTACTGGTCGACGGCGGGCAGCTTCCGCGACAGCGAGGGCGTGTGCAGCGGACGCACCTCCGCCTCGATCTTCCGGCTCAGCTCCCACGGCTTCAGCCCGACCCGCAGATACGGCCGCTGCACCGCGAACGGCACCTGCCAGGAGATCCGCATCTGTGTCTTCGGGTCGGCCCCGAACGCCAGATGGCGGCCGAACGGGGCGACGAGCGAGCCGTCGACAGTGGCCGTGGCAGGCGTCGTCACCAGCGTCGGGGAGGCCTGGCCCGCGCTCGCCCGCCCGGCCAGCAGGCCCCCGCCGGCCGCGGCGAGACCGCCCGCGAGCCCGCCGGTCAGCGCCCCGCGCCGGGAGACCTTCGGGCGTGCATGCCGGGCGCGCAGATACTCGTGCTGCTCGGGCATGCTCATGCCACGTGCGAGCTGGTCGGGGATCCCGACCCGTGGGGTGTCATCGGTCATGCGGGGTAACTTGCCAGTAACTTACGACCGAGGGCCAGACTTCGGATGAACGAAATTCAACGAAACTGCGTGCGGACCCTGGTGGCCCCCCGGCGTGAAACGCGTCCGCATGGTGGACAATGAGTGTCATTCGCTGGGACGCGGAGTACGGTGCAAATATGTCTCGCAGCATCAATCTCGCAGTAATCCCTGGTGACGGCATCGGCCAGGAGGTCGTGGCCCAGGGCCTCAAGGTCCTCTCCGCCGTGCTTCCGCAGGATGTGAAGCTGGAGACCAAGGAGTACGACCTCGGCGCCCAGCGCTGGCACCGCACCGGAGAGACCCTCCCGGACGCGGAGCTCGACTCCCTCAAGAACCACGACGCGATCCTGCTCGGCGCGATCGGTGACCCGTCGGTGCCGTCCGGGGTCCTGGAGCGCGGGCTGCTGCTGAAGCTGCGGTTCGCCTTCGACCACTATGTGAACCTGCGTCCGTCGAAGCTGTTCCCCAACACCGCGACCCCCCTCGCCGGCCGCCCCGACATCGACTTCGTCGTCGTCCGCGAAGGCACCGAGGGTCCGTACACGGGCAACGGCGGTTCCCTGCGCACCGGTACGCCCGCCGAGGTCGCGACCGAGGTCAGCGTCAACACGGCGTACGGCGTGGAGCGGGTCGTCCGTGACGCCTACGAGCGGGCCAACTCCCGCCCCCGCAAGAAGCTGACGCTGGTTCACAAGAACAACGTCCTCGTCTACGCCGGCCACATGTGGAAGAACATCTTCGACAAGGTCGGCCAGGAGTACCCCGAGGTCACCACCGACTATCTGCACGTCGACGCCGCGACGATCTTCTTCGTCACCCAGCCGGAGCGCTTCGACGTCATCGTCACCGACAACCTCTTCGGCGACATCCTCACCGACCTCGCCGCTGCCGTGACCGGCGGCATCGGCCTGGCCGCCTCCGGCAACATCAACCCGACGGGCGAGTTCCCGTCCATGTTCGAGCCCGTCCACGGCTCCGCGCCCGACATCGCGGGCCAGGGCAAGGCCGACCCGACGGCCACGATCCTGTCCGTCGCCCTCCTCCTGCGCCACCTCGGCTACGAGACCGAGGCAGCCCGCATCGAGGACGCCGTCGCCGCCGATCTGGCGGAGCGGGACGGCACCGCCCGCACGACCGACGTGATCGGCGACGCGCTCGCCGTACGAGTAGCGGGCTGACCCTCCCCCAGAGACCAAAGGGCCTGGGGGGACCCCCAGGCTCGAAACCTCGAAGCCGCCGGGTCGCATCCGCGCCC
>NZ_JBSGZO010000499.1:0-5855 GCF_053611045.1 Streptomyces sp. NPDC054841
CGACACTTCGAAGCGTGAAGAACGGCCGCCCTGCTGTCCCGGGAACGAACCAAGATCAGCGGGTCAGGTGAACGGCCGAGGTTAAACACCAAGCTTAGAGGTCGTCTCATTTGGCCTGTTAGATAGTCTGCGGTCGTGGGGATCGTGGAGCGTCTGGTGCCGGACGAGTTGTGGGAGTTGTTCGAGCGAGTGGTGCCACCGGCTCCGTCACGGCCGCAGGGTGGCGACCGACGACGGTACGGGACCGCGAGGTGCTGGCGGCAATCGTCTTTGTGGCCACGTCGGGCTGCACGTGGCGGCAGTTGCCGCCATCGTTCGGCCCGTCCGGGCCGACGGCTCACCGCCGGTTCACCGAGTGGAGCAAGGCACGGGTGTGGGCCAAGCTCCATCGCCTGGTGTTGGACGAGCTCGGCGCGCGGGGCGAGCTGGACTGGAGCCGGTGTGCGATCGACTCGGTGAACATGCGGGCTTTGAAAGGGGGGACCTGACAGGTCCGAATCCTGTCGATCGGGGCAAGAAGGGCTCGAAGATCCACTTGATCACCGAGCGGACCGGTCTGCCCCTCTCGATCGGCATCTCGGGTGCGAACCTGCACGACAGCCAGGCGCTGGAGCCCCTCGTTCGCGGCATACCGCCGATCCGCTCCCGACGCGGCCCCCGCAAGCGCCGACCGGGCAAGCTCCATGCCGACAAGGGTCTACGACTACGACCACCTGCGCCGATGGTTACGCGCACGGGGCATCACCCACCGCATCGCCCGCAAGGGCATCGAGTCGTCCACGCGGCTGGGCCCTCACCGCTGGACCATCGAACGGACGATGGCCTGGCTCGCCCGGCTGCCGCCGACTCCACCGCCGCTACGAGCGCAAGGCCGACCGCTTCCTCGCCTTCACCAGCATCGCCTGCACCCTCATCTGCTACCGCAGGCTCACCAAATGAGACGACCTCTTAACGACCCGCCATACGGCAGCGGCGCAGGGTGGCCAGGGTGCGTTCGAGGTCGTCCGGTCGGGGCCGGTTGTGCGGCAGCTTGGCCAGGAGGGCGGCCATACCGCACGTATTGGTGAGCGCGGAGAACACGAGTCCGCCGGCGACGCCCACCGAGAGCAGGTGCCAGGCCGAGTGGAGCAGCCCGAGGCCCAGACCCGCCAGCACCAGTGCGCCGGCGGTGAAACGGACTTGGCGCTCCATGGACCACCTACTGGGGGTGGGGCCGTCCGGGCGGTGGAGTTCATGGCCTTCGTCCGCCCACGCGCTGGTGCCTCCGACCAGGGTTGCAGCGGGGATGCCGTGTTCGGCGAGGAGCGCGCAAGCGCTGTCGGACCGGGCTCCCGAGGCACAGACCATGAGGAGTTCGCCGCGATTCGTGGCCTTCCTGATCTCGGACAGCGCGCGGTCGAGCATGTCGAGCGGGATGTTGAGCGCGCCGGGCAGGTGGCCCGAGGCGTATTCGGCCCGGGTGCGGACGTCGATGACCGTCAGGTCGTGAAGTCGGGAGCGGACCTGGCCGGGAGTGAGTGTAGCGGTCGTGTTCATGTCGGGTCTCATCCTTTGGAGTGGCCGGTGTCTTCCCCGAGGGAGTAAAATACCCCCAGGGGTATATGTAGGGAGTTGTTGTGGATCTGGATCTCGCGGGTGCTGAGCTGAGGGCCGTACTGAATCGGCTGCGCCGGGCCCAGGGCCAGATCGCCGGCGTGATCCGGATGATCGAGGAGGGGCGCGACTGCGAGGAGGTCGTGGCGCAGCTCGCCGCCGCCTCGCGCGCCCTTGATCGGGCAGGGTTCGCGATCATCGCCACCGGCCTGCAGCAGTGTCTGACCAATATGGAGACCGGGCAGACGACCGCGGAGGACCGGGAGCAGATGCGTGCGCGGCTGGAGAAACTCTTCCTGTCGCTCGCCTGACGCACGCCGGGCCGCTGTCATACGAAGCTGCCGATCAGCGTGAGTCCGGCGACGACAAGCAGGACGCGGGCGAAGATCCGCCGGAGCGTGTCGGGCTTCCCCTTCCCCGACCAGCGCTTGCCGTCCCAGGCACCGAGGATCGCGGCCCCGTGAAGGGCGCGACGACCGACCAGTCGAGGCCGTCCGCCGTGCCGGTACGGGTGACCAGGGCAGCCAGCGCGTTGACGATGATCACCAGCAGGCTGGTGCCGATGGTGGTCCGCATCCGCAGGCCCAGCGTGGTGACCAGGGCCGGGACGGCGAGGAAGCCGCCACCTACTCGCAGTGCTCCGGTGACGGCTCCCAGTCCGGCCCCGGCTCCCGCCGTCAGGCCCTTGTGCACAGCGCCGTCGGCCTCCACGGCGGAACGGAGTCCGCAGCATCCGCATCGCCGCGAGTGCCGCGACGGCCGCGAACGCCCCGGTCAGCAGGGCCGGGGGCAGCCGGCTCGCGACTGCGCCGCCCGCCGCCGGCACCAGGCCGGCGGCGAAGAGCACTCCAGTGCCCCATCGGACGTTGCCGTCGCGAGCGTGCGCGTACAGCCCTGTGGCGGCGGTGGCGGCGACGAGGCTCGCGGTGGTGGCCGCGGCCGGAGTGAAACCGAGCAGGTAGATCATCGCGGGGACGGCCAGCACGCCGCCACCGTCCCCGAGGGCTCCGAGCGCGAGTCCGACAACATTTCCGGCGATCAGAGCGAGAAGCAACGTATTCACGCGATCGATCCGCTCGCTCCGCGCCCGTGGACCACGGGCAGCCCCGCCCGGGTCCAGGCGACCATGCCGCCTGTCACGTCCACGGCCGTCAGGCTGCGCGCGGTCAGCAGTTCAGCGGCGCTTCGGGAGCGGTTGCCGGAACGGCAGATCACCACCAGCGGCCGGTCTCGGGCGGGTGTGGGAAGCGCCGCTGCGGCGGCGAGCGCGGTCAGCGGCAGATGGATGACCCCCGTGGCGTGGCTCGCGGCCCATTCGTGCGCGTCGCGCACATCCAGCAATACGGAACCGCCCGGGTCACGGGTACGTTCGCGGGCTTCGGCGGGGTCGACCCGGCCAGGCCCTCGACGGGAGAGAGACATGGTCGTTCCTGTTCCCGAGTCGGTGGTGGAGGGGCGGTTGGCTCCGGTCAGCTCTCCACGACGGGCAGACCGGCCGTCCGGGCCGAGTCGAATCTGTCGTCCACGGCGACGACCTCACGGCTGGCCGCGTCCAGCAGGGAGGCGGCGATCCCGGCCCGCATCCCGCCGGCGCAGTGCACCCAGACGGTGCCGGGCGGTATCTCCCAGATCCGAGAGCGCAGCTCGTGCAGCGGTTGCGGCGAGTGTGCCCAACGTGTCTGGTCTGCATGACCGACACCGTCCAAGCCATCGCCGGACTGCCGTCACAACAGCAGACCGCCACCCTTGTGGCTGGTCAATGAATGTGAATACGGGGCGGAACCGCACTTCTCGACATACCACTGGCAGCCCCATCAGCAGCCTCTTCCCAGGCATGACTTCCGCTCTGCAAACCAAGGGCTGTGAACGACTGGGTGATGGCGGGGCAGTGCAGCCAGAGTGGCCGAGGCTCTGCTATCAGGGCTTCAGCCGACCAACTGCCGTCCTGACGCCGGGACCTGAGAATGAAATCCGTGCCTGATTGCCATACCTCAGGATCGAGGACACCTGCGTTGCCTAGAGCAGCCAGTGCTATCCCCGTTGCAGAAGGAGTACTTGCACCGCCGTCCTCATGCGACCAGCCACCATCGTTGTTTTGTAGCCGGAGCAGTCGCAGGGCTACAGCTCGTCCGAGAGACTCCGACCAGCCCAGCGCGTCGGCCGTTCGATAGGCAGCATATGGCTGACCACGGTGCTGGTGGGGCACAGGACTTGATTCTCGGGCGCGATCAGCCAGCCAAGCTCGAGCCCTCTCGGCCGAAGGAGCCGACACCTCTGGATACTGCCGCAGGGCGGCGACGACATGACTGGTCGTCTCTTCGCAAGCGGCCTCGAGTTCCCCATGGGCCGACGGAACCGTCCACAGCCCCGCCGTGGTCTGCCGCTCACCGAGAAACGACAGCCCGCGCAGCACCACATTGTCCGGCAGTTCTAGCCCTGCGAAGGCCGTGAGCACCAGCCCTGTTGTGCTGCTGTCAGATTCTGTTCCGAAGCTGAGCGGCCAGCCTCCATCGTCGTTCTGTGCTGCAAGGAGAAAGGCCAACGCGTGAGGCCGGGCGTGGGCGACGAACGCAGGGTCTTCCCTCAGCGCACGAAGTGTCAGAGCGGTGCTGCGCACGTCCCCCGCAGAGCACCCCCAAGTTCCGTCGGATTGCTGCGCCACGAGCAGTCGTGACCGGTGACGCCGCGCCGCCTCGCTCGCGGGAGCCACCGCGTCCTGCGCCATAAGGGCAAGAGAGGTGTGGATGGGCCCCCTGGAACCGGCCGCCGCAAGCCCACGATCTCCGGCTGCCAGCCGGTCCACGGCACGGTTGGCTCCTTCGAAGTTGGGCGTGGGAGCCTCGGTCAACACGTAGGCGACCGTTTCCTCCAGGGAGGACGAATTGTGACCCGCAACTGAAAGCGACTCGCGCAAGGTCTCCACTGATGGGCCGCCGTGGACCGCCCTGTCGGAGTACAGGGCTATGGCCATGACGAGCCTTGACCACCGGACCGCCGCCGCGCTGCCGGCCTCGAAGGCATCGATGTCCAGCTCGACGGGCCGAGTGTCGTCCACGGCCAGGGCCCACAGGAGCCTCTCCACCGGCCCGCTGAACTCTCGCAGCTGCTCCACACCGTGCTCTGTGAGCCAAGCCCGTGCCCGAGCCACCGCCGCGTTGGATGCGTCATCCCTCTTGAGTGCGAGTGCGATGCATGCCAGCGCCGTGTCCGAGACCCGCGGCGACCGGATGTTCCAGGAACCACTGTTGTGCTGGCTCATCAGGCAGTGCATCACAGCCGCCCTGACGGCCATGGCAAGCGCCTGTTCCTTACTCGTGGTCATCGTCTTCCGTTCCAGTCTTGACAGCAATACTGGTCTCAACGCGGTGGAAGAGGGCTCGGTTCAAAGGTTGGTCAGGCACCTCGCAGCATGGCAGAGCGTTGGCCGATGAACCTCGCGCTTCTCTCCGTACTCTGAGGTTCCTGAAGGCACCCTCGGGCGCCTATACAGACGGAATCGACTGGTCCGCTTGGGCGGTCAGTGCTGCTTCCGCCAGGCCGAGCGCATTCCGCTGGAGGGGGTGGTGCCCGAGCAGTGGCGGGCCGCGGTAGTGGGCGAGCGCGGGCGGGTCGAGCGCATCCCGTACGAGCTGTGCGTCCTGGTCTCGCTGCGGGACGCGCTGCGGCGCCGGGAGATCTGGACGGCCGGCGCGAACCGCTGGCGCAACCCCGAGGACGACCGGCCGCAGGACTTCGAGGACAACCGACGTTCACTACGGGTCGATCCGCCGGCCGCTGGACCCAGGAGAGTTCATCGACGGCCTGCAAAAGAAGCTCCGGGAGGCCCTGACCCGGTTCGATGCCGCCCTGGAGGCCGGCACGACGGGCGGGGTGGAGGTAATCCGTAGGCACGGCGAGCCGTGGATCAAGGTCTCGCCGCTGGGCAAGCAGGAGGAGCCGGAGAGCCTGGTCGCTCTCAAGGCCGAGATCGAGCGCCGCTGGGGACGATCGACCTGATCGGCATCCTCAAGGAGGCCGAGTTCGCCGTCGGCTTCAGCTCTGAGTTCACCTCGGTGGCCAGCCGCGAGGCGGTGCCCAGGGACGTTCTGCGGCGTCGGCTGCTGCTGGTGCTGTTCGCGCTGGGCACGATGGCCGACCCGAGGTGGGCCTGTCGTCTCACCGGCGCCAACCGTTGGGTGCTGTCCCCTGTTCTGGAGCCACGTCAACCCCTACGGCCGGTTCGAGCTCGCCATGGACTCGCAGCTGGAGCTGATGCCGCAGGC
>NZ_JBSGZO010000500.1:0-5845 GCF_053611045.1 Streptomyces sp. NPDC054841
CGGCAGGCCCGGCCCGTCCGGCGGAGGAGCGGAGCCCGGGCGAGGAGCGGAGTCCGGGCGGGGCCCCGGGTCAGGCCCAGAGCTGGCCGTGCAGCGTTTCGATCGCGGCCTCGGTCGTCGGGGCCGTGTAGACGCCCGTCGAGAGGTACTTCCAGCCGCCGTCGGCGACGACGAAGACGATGTCCGCGGACTCGCCCGCCTTGAGCGCCTTCTTGCCGACACCGATCGCGGCGTGCAGCGCCGCGCCCGTGGACACGCCCGCGAAGATGCCCTCCTGCTGCAGGAGCTCACGGGTGCGGGCGACCGCGTCGGCCGAGCCGACCGAGAAGCGGGAGGTGAGGACGGAGGCGTCGTACAGCTCCGGGACGAAGCCCTCGTCGAGGTTGCGCAGGCCGTAGACGAGGTCGTCGTAGCGCGGTTCCGCTGCGACGATCTTGATGTCGGGCTTGTGCTCGCGCAGGAAGCGGCCGACACCCATGAGCGTGCCCGTGGTGCCGAGGCCCGCGACGAAGTGGGTGACGGAGGGCAGGTCGGCGAGGATCTCGGGGCCGGTGGTGGCGTAGTGGGCGCCCGCGTTGTCCGGGTTGCCGTACTGGTAGAGCATCACCCAGTCCGGATGTTCGGCGGCCAGCTCCTTCGCGACGCGGACCGCCGTGTTGGAGCCGCCCGCGGCCGGCGACGAGATGATCTCGGCGCCCCACATCGTGAGCAGGTCACGGCGCTCCTGCGAGGTGTTCTCCGGCATCACGCAGACGATGCCGTAGCCCTTGAGCTTCGCCGCCATCGCCAGCGAGATCCCGGTGTTGCCGCTGGTCGGCTCCAGGATCGTGCAGCCGGGGGTGAGCCGGCCGTCCTTCTCCGCCTGCTCGATCATGTGGAGCGCGGGGCGGTCCTTGACCGAGCCGGTCGGGTTGCGGTCCTCGAGCTTGGCCCAGATGCGGACGTCCTCCGACAGGGAGAGCCGGGGCAGCCGGACCAGCGGCGTGTTGCCGACCGCGGCGAGCGGGGAGTCGTAGCGCATCCGGGATCAGACCATGCCGCCGGCCACGGCCGGCAGAATCGTGACGTTGTCGCCGTCGGACAGCTTGGTGGAGATGCCGTCGAGGAAACGGACGTCCTCGTCGTTCAGGTACACGTTCACGAAGCGCCGCAGCTGGTCCCCGTCCACGATCCGGGCCTGGATTCCGGTGTGCCGGGTCTCCAGGTCGGCGAAGAGCTCGGCGAGGGTGTCCCCGTTGCCCTCCACGGCCTTGGCGCCGTCGGTGTAGGTGCGGAGGATGGTCGGGATGCGGACCTCGATGGCCATGGCATGGGCTCCTGTCGGAAGGACGTAGGGGCGATACGTGTGGGGCGCGCGGCTCGGCCCCCCGCGCGGGGGTTGGTGCGGAGGGTGGTGCGCTCGGGGCCGTGGCTCAGGCCGGACGGCGGTCCGCGCAGCGCGTACAGATGGCGCTGGCGAGGCGGCACAGGTCGACGTGCAGCCGCGCAACGAGCAGCATGCCCGGCGTCTTCTCGCTCACGTCGTTCGAAACCATGCGGTCATCGTAACGATTCCCGCTCCGGCTCCCGGAATGTGATCTCGCATCGTGGACCCGAACTGTTCGCCAGGTGGACACCCGGTGCTCAGTACGCCTCGACGATCTTGACGTCCTCCTCGGTGACCTCGCCCTCGACGATCCGGAACGAGCGGAACTGGAACGGACCTGCGTCGTCCGTGTCCGCCGTCGACACCAGGACGTAGTGCGCGCCGGGCTCGTTGGCGTACGAGATGTCGGTACGGGACGGGTGGGCCTCGGTCGCCGTGTGGGAGTGGTAGATGATCACCGGCTCCTCGTCGCGGTCGTCCATCTCCCGGTACAGCTTGAGCAGATCCGCCGAGTCGAACTCGTAGAACGTGGGCGAGCGGGCGGCGTTCAGCATCGGGATGAACCGCTCGGGCCGTCCCTCGCCGACGGGTCCCGCGACCACGCCGCATGCCTCGTCGGGGTGGTCCGCGCGGGCGTGGGCGACGATCCGGTCGTACAGGGCCTGGGTGATGGTCAGCATGGGGACGAGAATAGGCGGACGGCCACCGGATCTGAGATCCGGGGACCATTGACTGAGATCATTCCCGCGGCACGGAAGCCCTGTCCCGCCGTCGGGCGCGGCGACGAGAGGGCGCGGAGAGCGGGAACCGGGCCCGCCGCACGAACGGGCACCGGCATGACGCACGCGAACCGGACTGCGGACCGGACTGCGGACCGGGCTGCGGACCGGAAGATCCCCTCCCGCGGGGGCGCCGAGGACCGACGGCCTGTGGGGCCGTACCACTAGGCGGCGACCGTCACCGAAAAGCGCGGCGCTGATCGACCGAAAAGCTACAACCCTTCGGCAGAGCGCAGTTGACGGTGCGTCGGCGGCTCTGGTGGCATGAGGACGTGCCACGGGGGTGGCCGGAAGTCTTTCTCGACTCGGGATGCCAGAGCACCGTTCACCGCGTGAGGCGGGGCTTTTCCAGGAATTTCTTTCACCTTTCCCCGGCATGCCTCCGACGCGATGCCGGCCCTCGTCGGGCCCGAATTCGTCCCGCATTGAAGAGAACTAGGAATCCACCGTTGCCAACCCCGCCGACAGTCGAAGAACTCGTGGCCGAGTACGAGCAGGAGCGGCCGATGCGACGGCTCTCGTCGCCCGTACGCGCCGTCGTGTCCGCCGTCTGCGCCGTGCTGTCGGTCTTCGCGCTCTACGTGGTCTTCTTCCCGCTGGAAGAAGGACCCCAGTACTACGTCACCGTCTTTCTCGCGGTGGCGCTACCGCTGTGCTTCCTCACGCACCGCGGGACCGTGCGCATTCCGGCCCTCCGGCTGCCCTGGCGTCCCTCGGGCGGGACCGCCCCGGGCGCCGGGAAATCGGGTGCGGAAGTGCCGGGCGCGGAAGTGCCGGGCGCGGAAGTGCCGGGCGCCGGCAAGAACGCAGCTGAGAAGAACACCGCCGGAAAGAAGGACGATCCGGGCTTCGTCGACTGGGCACTCGCGGCGCTCGCCGTGGCGGCCGGCGTGTACCCCCTCATCGGCTTCCAGGAGTTCCACGAACGGCTCCAGCTGCCCACCTCCCTCGACACCGTCTCCGGACTGCTGCTGCTCCTGCTGGTCCTGGAGGCCTGCCGGCGGACCACCGGCTGGGTGCTGCCGGCGTTCTGCGTGGGCTTCCTGCTCTACGCCTACTACGGCGGGCTGCTCCCGTACGACTGGTCCCTGGCGCACGGCGGCTTCGACGCCAACGCGATCCTCGCCAACCTCTCCATGGGCGCCGACGGCTTCTACGGAATGCCGCTGAAAGTGGCCGCCACCTACATCGTGCTGTTCACCGTCTACGGGACCGTGCTGGACCTGTCCGGGGCCGGTGCGTTCTTCATCAACCTGTCCCTCGCGGCCTTCCGCGGTTCCCGCAGTGCCCCGGGGCGCACGGTGACGGCCGCGGGACTCCTCATGGGAACGGTGTCCGGCTCCGGGTCCGCGACCGCGGTCAGCCTGGGTTCGGTCGCCTGGCCCCTGCTGCGGCGCGCCGGCTACTCGAAGGAGAAGGCGGGGGGCGTACTCGCCGCCGCGGGGATCGGAGCGATCCTTTCGCCCCCCACCCTCGGCGCCGCCGCCTTCGTCATCGCCGAGTACCTGAAGACGAGCTACCTCACCGTCCTGCTGTACGCCACCGTGCCGATGCTCCTCTACTACCTCGGCATCCTGCTGGCGATCGAGATCGACGCCCGGAAGAACCTCACCGGGACGGTGGAGACGGAGCCGCGATCCGCGCTGAGGCTGCTCGCCAGGTTCGGCTACCACTTCCTCTCGCTGTTCCTGATCATCGGCTTCATGGCGGTGGACCTGCCTCCCTTCAAGGCGGTGGTCTACGCGACGGGCGTGCAGTTCGTGCTCTCGTTCCTCGACCCGGCGCACCGGCTGACCCCAAGGCGGCTGTACGAGGCACTCGCGCAGGGCAGCAGGTCGGCGCTGCCGGTGGTGGCCACCTGCGCCGCCGCGGGAATCATCGTCGCCGTCGTCACCCAGACGGGGCTGGGCCTCAATCTCGCCACGATCATCGTGGACTTCGCGGGAGCCTTCGGCAGCGACCCCACGGTGCAGCTCACGCTGACCGCTCTGTTCGCCGCGGTCTCGGTCTCCGTCCTGGGGCTCGCCGTGCCGGTGACCGCGTCGTTCATCATCTCCGCCGTGATCATCGCGCCGGCGATGACCTCCCTGGGCGTCACCGCTCCGGAGGCGTACATGTTCATCTTCTACTACGCCGTGCTCTCCGAGGTGACTCCGCCCACGGCGCTTGCCGCCGCGGCGGCCGCGGCCATCACCGGCGGCAGCCCCCTCCGGACGATGAACGAGACCTGGAAGTACTCCCTGCCCGCGTTCCTGATCCCGTTCTCCTTCGTGCTGACCGACAACGGCACGCATCTGCTCGGGCAGGGAGCGGTCGCGGACATCGCCTGGGTCACCGCGGTCTCGGCCCTCGCGGTCGCCGCACTGGCCGCCGCCACCGGAGGCTGGCTGCTCGGGCCGAGCACCCTGCTCGAACGCCTCCTCTGCGCCGCCTCCGCGGTGCTCCTGCTCTACCTCGTACCCGTTTCCCTCGTCGCCGGTTCGGCGCTGCTGGCACTCGCGCTCGGCATTCACACGGTGCGTCGCCGCCGTCCGGACTCCGGCGCACCCTGTGCCGCCGTCCGGCCCCGTAGCGAAACATCCCTGATGAAAGGCAGTCCCAACCGATGAAGCACACGCGTCTCCGAGCCCTCGGTCTGGCCGCCGTGGCGGTCGCCTTGACCCTCACCGCCACCGGCTGCGGCGGGAAGCAGGAGAACCAAGCGGACAAGGGCGCCGCCGCCGACGGCGGGCGGATCACGATCGCGACCGGCAACACCACCGGGGTCTACTACCAGCTCGGCGGTGGCCTGGCCAAGATGATCTCGGAGGACATCAAGGGCTACCGGGCGACCGCGACCGCCACCGGCGGGTCGGTGCAGAACATCCAGGGCATCGTCGCCGGTGACTACGACCTGGGGTTCTCACTGCTCGACAGCGCCGACGACGCCGTGCACGGCAAGGGCGGGTTCACCCAGCCGCAGCCCGTGGAGGCGCTGGCCCGGCTCTACCCGAACTACACCCAGGTGGTCGTCCGGGCCGACTCCGGCATCAAGTCCCTGGCGGACATGAAGGGCAAGCGAGTCTCGACCGGAGCGCCGGCTTCCGGCACCGAGGTGATCGCCAAGAGGCTGCTGCGGGCGGGCGGGCTCGACATGGACAAGGACGTGAAGGCACAGCACCTGGGGCTGCCCGAGACGGTGGAGGCCATGAAGGACGGCACCGTGGACGCCCTGTTCTGGTCCGGGGGACTGCCCACCGCGGGCATCACCGACCTCACCACCACGCTGGGCGGCAAGGTGCGCTTCCTCGACGTCACCCCGGTGCTGCCGGCGCTGCGCAAGGAGTTCGGCAGCGTCTACGAGCAGGGCTCCATCCCGGCCTCCGCGTACAAGCAGCCGGCCGATGTGCCGACGGTGATCGTGCCCAATGTGCTCCTGGTGAAGAAGGGCTTCGACCCTGAGCTGGCCGGAAAGATCGTCGATGTGCTCTTCGGCCGACAGGCCGACCTGGAGAAGGTGAACGCGGCGGCCAAGGGGAACTCCATCGCCGGAGCCGCAAAGACCGATTCGGTGCCGCTGAACCCCGGCGCCAAGAGGGCCATAGAGGCCAGGGCCGGCAGGTCCTGACCCCCGCTCTCAATGGCGCAGGGCGTCCGGCCGTCCCCGGACGCCCTGCGGCACCGATCCCCACCGCCCCCTGACACTGACACTGTGTCAGCG
>NZ_JBSGZO010000501.1:0-5839 GCF_053611045.1 Streptomyces sp. NPDC054841
CGCCCATCCGGGCGCCGGCAGCGGCGAGTTGGAGGCTCTCAGCCCACCAGGCCGTCGGCCATTTCTTCCGTGAGGTTGGACTCCGTGCCCGGGATGCCGAGGTCCTGCGCACGCTTGTCGGCCATGGCCAGGAGGCGGCGGATGCGGCCCGCGACCGCGTCCTTCGTCAGCGGCGGGTCGGCGAGGGCGCCCAGCTCCTCCAGGGAGGCCTGCTTGTGCTCCATGCGCAGCCGGCCCGCTGCGGCGAGGTGCTCGGGCACCTCCTCGCCGAGGATCTCCAGCGCGCGCTGCACCCGCGCACCGGCGGCCACCGCGGCGCGCGCGGAGCGGCGCAGATTGGCGTCGTCGAAGTTGGCCAGGCGGTTGGCGGTGGCGCGGACCTCGCGGCGCATCCGCCGCTCCTCCCAGGCCAGGACCGACTCATGCGCCCCCAGCCGGGTCAGCAGCGCACCGATCGCGTCGCCGTCGCGCACCACGACCCGGTCCACCCCGCGCACCTCGCGGGCCTTCGCGGCGATGGAGAGCCGGCGCGCGGCGCCGACCAGCGCCAGCGCGGCCTCCGGGCCCGGGCAGGTCACCTCCAGCGAGGAGGAGCGGCCCGGCTCGGTGAGCGAACCGTGCGCCAGGAAGGCCCCGCGCCAGGCCGCCTCGGCGTCGCACGTGGCCCCGGAGACGACCTGCGGCGGCAGTCCGCGAATGGGCCGGCCCCGGCCGTCGACCAGACCGGTCTGGCGGGCCAGTTGGTCACCGCCCGCAACGACCCGTACGACGTAGCGCGACCCGCGACGCAGCCCGCCCGGAGCCATCACCACGAGGTCCGAGGAATGCCCGAAGATCTCCAGGATGTCCTTGCGCAGCCTGCGCGCCGCGATGCCCGTGTCCAGCTCCGCCTCGATCACGATGCGGCCGCTGACCAGGTGCAGCCCGCCCGCGAACCGCAGGATCGCCGAGACCTCCGCCTTTCTGCAGCAGGTCCGGGTGACGGGGAGCCGGGAGATTTCGTCCTTCACCGCTGCCGTCATCGCCATGGGCCGATCCTTCCATGCATCCGAAAAATACGGTCGTACGCGGCGGCCAACAGCTCCGGATCGTGCTTCGGAGCCCCGTCGGGCCTGGCCACCGGCGCCAGCTCGACCGCGGCACCGAACCGCTCGGCGGCGTCGGCGAGGGACTCGCGGTCGGGCACGGCGGCCTCGTCGGCCAGCACCACGTCCAGGGCGAGTTTAGGGGCGTGTCGCCCCAAAACCTCCAAATGACGCTGCGGAGAGAACCCCTCCGTTTCTCCCGGCTGCGGCGCGAGGTTGAGGGAGAGAACACGGCGGGCCTTCGTCTCGACCAGCGCGTCCAGCAGCTCCGGCACCAGCAGATGCGGGATCACCGAGGAGAACCAGGAGCCCGGCCCCAGCACCACCCAGTCGGCGTCGAGGACCGCCGCGACGGCCTCGGGGACGGCCGGCGGATCGTTCGGCACGAGGTGCACGGACTGCACCTCGCCCGGGGTCAGCGCCACCGTCGCCTGCCCCCGGACCGTCCGGATCTCGTCGGGATGGACGGGGTCATGCCCCTTGACCAGCGCCTGCAGCTCCAGAGGTACGGCGGACATGGGCAGCACCCGGCCGTGCGCGCCGAGCAGCTTGCCGACCAGGTCCAGCGCCTGCACATGGTCGCCGAGCTGTTCCCAGAGGGCGACGATCAGCAGATTGCCGACCGCGTGCTCGTGCAGCTCGCCCTGGGACTGGAAGCGGTGCTGGATGACCCTGGCCCAGGTCTGGCCCCAGTCGTCGTCACCGCACAGCGCCGCCAGCGCCTTGCGGAGATCGCCGGGCGGCAGGACGCCGAGCTCCTCCCGGAGCCGGCCGCTGGAGCCGCCGTCGTCGGCGACGGTGACGACCGCGGTGAGGTCGCCGGTGATCCGGCGCAGGGCGGCCAGCGACGCCGAAAGACCCATTCCGCCGCCGAGCGCGACGACCTTGGGCTGGGCGCCGCGCCTGCGCCCGGCGCGGGGCGTGTCGCTGCCCCGCAGCCGGCGCAGACGGAGAGTACGACCGGTCACTCGCGCCCCATGTCACGGTGGACGACGACGGTCTCGATCCCCTCGGAGCCGAGCCGGGCGGCGAGCTTCTCGGACATGGCGACGGAGCGGTGCTTGCCACCGGTGCAGCCGACGGCGATCGTCACGTACCGCTTGCCCTCGCGCCGGTAGCCCGCGGCGATCAGCTGCAGCAGCTCGGTGTACTGGTTGAGGAACTCCTTGGCACCCGGCTGGTTGAAGACATAGCCCGACACCTCCTCGTTGAGGCCGGTGAAGGGGCGCAGCTCCGGGACCCAGTGCGGGTTCGGCAGGAAGCGGCAGTCCACCACGAGGTCGGCGTCGACCGGGAGACCGTACTTGTAGCCGAACGACATGACGGTGGCCCGCAGCTCCGGCTCCTCGTCGCCCGCGAACTGGGCGTCCATCTTGGCGCGCAGCTCGTGGACGTTGAGGCTGGAGGTGTCGATCACCAGGTCGGCGTCGCCGCGCAGCTCCCGCAGGAGGTCCCGCTCGGCGGCGATGCCGTCGACGATGCGGCCGTCGCCCTGCAGCGGGTGCGGGCGGCGCACGGACTCGAAACGACGCACCAGGGCCTCGTCGGACGACTCCAGGAAGACGATCCGCCGGGTGACCTGCTTGGCGTCGAGGTCCGCGAGGGACTCTCGGAGATTGTCGAAGAACCGCCGGCCTCGGACGTCCACGACGACGGCGATACGGGCCACGTTGCCCTGGGAACGGGCGCCGAGCTCCACCATGGTGGGGATCAGCGCGGGCGGCAGGTTGTCGACGACGAACCAGCCGAGGTCCTCCAGGCACTTTGCCGCGGTGCTGCGGCCCGCGCCCGACATTCCGGAGATGATCACGAGCTCGGGGATGGCCCCGTCGGCGGCCGGCCCGCCCTCGCTCGTCGTACCCGTACTCACGTCTCCTGCTCCGTGTTCTTCTCGGTCGGTGCTGTCGTGCTGCGGGCTGCCGGGCTCGCTGCCCTCCGGCCCGGTGCCGCCGGGTGCGGCGGCGCCCGGTGCGGCCGTGCCTCCCCGTACGGTGCCGCCCTCGCCGGTGCCCGCCTGCCCGGCCCCGGCCTGCTCAGGTCTGGTGTACTCGGTCATTCCGTGCTGCCCCCGTCCTCGGTCGTTCCTGCTGCCCCGTCGTCCTCTTCAATGATCTCTCCTGTCGCCGTATTCACGGCGGGCGCGGCCGGGGCCGCCTGGGCGAGGGCCACGACGACGGATTCGGCCGTCTTCCGGCCCATGCCGGGGACCTCACAGATCTGCTCGATTGTCGCCTGCCGCAGCCGCTTCACCGAGCCGAAATGCTTGATCAAAGCCTGTTTGCGGGTTTCGCCCAGGCCGGGCACCGCGTCGAGCGGGCTGGTCCGCAGCCGCTTGGAGCGCTTGGAGCGCTGGTAGCGGATCGCGAAGTCGTGAGCTGTGTCACGGACGCGCTGGATGAGGTAGAGCCCCTCGCTGGAGCGCGGGAGCACGACCGGGTCGTCCTCGCCCGGCAGCCATATCTCCTCCATCCGCTTGGCGATGCCGCAGACGGCGATGTCGTCGATGCCCAGCTCGTCCAGGGCCCGCTGGGCGGCCGCGACCTGCGGCTGACCGCCGTCGACGAGCACGAGCTGGGGAGGGTACGCGAACCGCTTCGGCTTCCCGTTGCCCTCGTCCGCCGGCACCTCACCGTCCTCGGCCGACCGTGCCCCGCCTTCGGCGGGGAGACCCCACTCCCCCGTTTTCTCCTTCTCGGCCAGATAGCGCCTGAAGCGCCTGCTGATCACCTCGTGCATCGAGCGGACGTCGTCCTGGCCCTCGCCGTGCCAGACCTGCGTGTCCCCGACACGACCCGTGATCTGGAAGCGCCGGTACTCGCCCTTGCGGGGCAGACCGTCCTCGAAGACGACCATGGACGCCACCACGTCCTCGCCCTGCAGATGCGAGATGTCGAAACACTCGATCCGCAGCGGCGCCGACTCCAGGCCCAGCGCTTCGGCGATCTCCTCCAGGGCCCGGGAGCGGGTCGTCAGATCGCTGGCGCGCTTGGTCTTGTGCAGCACGAGGGCCTGCTGCGCATTGCGCCCGACCGTCGCCATCAGGTCCTTCTTGTCGCCGCGCTGCGGAATGCGCAGCGACACGTTCGCCCCGCGCCGCCCGCTCAGCCACTGGGTGACCGCGTCGACGTCCTCGGGGAGGGCCGGGACGAGGACCTCCTTGGGGACGGCGTCGCCGCTCTCCTCCCCGTACAGCTGCTGGAGCGCGTGCTCGACCAGGCCCGCCGTGTCGACCGCCTCGACCTTGTCGGTGACCCAGCCTCGCTGGCCGCGCACCCGGCCGCCGCGGACGTGGAAGATCTGGACGGCGGCCTCCAGCTCGTCCTCGGCGACCGCGATCAGATCGGCGTCGGTGGCATCGGCCAGCACCACCGCGTTCTTCTCCATGGCCCGCTTGAGGGCCTCGATGTCGTCGCGCAGCCGGCCCGCCCGCTCGTACTCCATCTCCTCGGCGGCCGCCATCATGTCCTTCTCCAGGCGGCGGATGTACGTGCCGGTGCGGCCGGCCATGAAGTCGCAGAAGTCCTCGGCCAGTTCGCGGTGCTCCTGCGGGGTGACCCGCTCCACACACGGCGCCGAGCATTTGCCGATGTAGCCGAGGAGGCAGGGGCGGCCGGTCCGTGCGGCGTTCTTGAAGACCCCGGCGGAGCAGGTCCGCACGGGAAAGACCCGGAGCATCAGATCGACGGTCTCGCGGATCGCCCACGCGTGCCCGTACGGACCGAAGTAGCGCACGCCCTTCTTCTTGGCGCCGCGCATGACCTGGACCCGGGGGAACTCCTCGTTCATCGTCACTGCGAGATACGGATAGCTCTTGTCGTCCCGGTACTTGACGTTGAACCGGGGGTCGAACTCCTTGATCCAGGAGTACTCCAGCTGCAGCGCCTCCACCTCGGTGGAGACGACCGTCCACTCCACGGAGGCCGCGGTCGTGACCATCGTGCGCGTGCGCGGGTGCAGACTCGCCAGGTCCTGGAAGTAGTTGGCGAGCCGCTGCCGCAGGCTCTTCGCCTTGCCGACGTAGATCACCCGGCAGTGCTCGTCACGGAACTTGTAGACCCCTGGCGAGTCGGGGATCTGACCCGGCTTGGGTCGGTAGCTGGAGGGGTCTGCCATGCCGCCCACCCTACTGGCGGCCACCGACAACCGGGGCCCGCCGGCCGGACGCCGACGGGCCGCCTGGGCTCCCCCGTGCCCGCGCCGCGAACGGGCGCAGACGCAGGCACGGGGGGGCAGGCAGGGGGCGCGGGGCGGTGCATCGCGTTCCTCCCGTGCGGGGCGCGGGATCGAAGGAGCGCGTCCGGGCGCGTGCCGTCGGCATCTGCCGTTGTCCGGACCGGATCAACACGCTTCAATGCGGGGAGCTATGCGGCTGTGAACGGCGCGTACGGGGTGTGAACAGCCGCCTTCGGTCCACCTGCACGCCCGCGGCCGGCGATGAGACGACCCGCCGAGCCGCCGTGAACGTTCACTGAGGAGTCCCCATGGGGCACGCCACGTACCCCGCGCACACCGAGGCCGAGCTGGCCCAGGTGCTGCACACCGGCCCGTTCCATCTGGCGCTGCGCGCGGCGCTCGCGGTGCGCGGACTGCCGCTCCAGCGGGTCCAGCACCATCTCGCACACCGCGGGATCAAGGTCGGGGTGACCAGTCTGAGCTACTGGCAGCAGGGCGCGCGCCGCCCGCAGCGCCCCGAGTCGCTACGGGCCGTACGGGCACTGGAGGAGGTGCTCCAGCTGCCGGGGAACTCCCTGCTG
>NZ_JBSGZO010000502.1:0-5832 GCF_053611045.1 Streptomyces sp. NPDC054841
GGGTGCCCGCCCGTCGCAGAAGGAGATTCCGTCAGTTCAGCGTGTCCGCCGCCGTCTGGGACGAGTCCCGCAGGAACGTCGAGCAGCGCTCGTACTCGTCCTTCTCACCGATCGCCTCCGCGGCGCGGGCGAGAGCGTGCAGGGCGCGCAGGAAGCCGCGGTTCGGCTCGTGCTCCCAGGGCACCGGGCCGAACCCCTTCCAGCCGCTGCGGCGCAGCGCGTCGAGGCCACGGTGGTAGCCCGTCCGGGCGTATGCGTACGACTCGACGACGCGGCCGGCCTCGAAGGCGTCGTCGGCGAGCTGTGCCCAGGCCAGCGAGGAGGTCGGGTACTTCGCGGCGACATCGGCGGGCGCCGTGCCGTTCGCGAGCATCTCCCGCGGCTCCGGGGCGTCGGACAGATAGGTGGGGGGCGGTCCCCCCAGCAGGTTTTCGTGGATGCTCATGGGTTCAAGTGTCACAGGTCGGTGTGGAATCCGAGGAGCCGGTGCGGGCTGTCGGGACGCCGGGCATCATCCTGACGACCGTGAACGGGGAGCGGGGGACAGGGGCGTTTCTGTGCGACGGGGCCGGGTTCTCGCGCTCATCGGAGCGGTGGCGCTGACGGTGCTCACCGGTTGCGGGGAGCGACACGGGCCGGACCGGGGCGCGCCGGTGCCGCCTTCGCCGCCCGCGGTGGCGAGTTCTTCCCCTCCGCCCTCGCCCCCCTCGTCCCCCTCGCCCGCATTCCCGGTCTCGCCGTCGGTGACCGGTTCCGCGGCGCCGTCGTCGTCCCCGTCGGCGTCCCGGCCGTCGTCACCCGGCGCGTCCGGGGCCGCGCCGGGCCCGTCCGCGCCGAACGGCTCCGGATCGGGCTCAGGCACCGGGGGTTCGGGAAGCGGCGGGGCCGGATCGGGGGGCACCGGATCGGGTGGCACCGGCGGGGAGCCCGGCCGCCCCACCGCCCCGGCGCCGCCGTCCCAGGAGGCCCCGGCGGGCGGCTCGGACGGTTTCCCGTACGACGGCGACCTATGCGCCACCGACCACGGCCCGTATCTCCAGGTCGGCGGCCGCGGCCAGGGCCATGCGATCAACCTGAGCGTGCGCGAGGGCCACTTCGAGTGCCATGACGGCGACGGGCCGGAGGACGCCGTGTGGGTGCCGACCGGGACATACCACGCCATGGGCGTCGAGGACTCCGCGCACATCACGGTCACGGCCCCGTTCGTCCCGCCCGGCACCCGCAGGGCGATGACGGTCGGCGAGCTCTTCCGGCGCTACGACCAGCTCTCCGGGCAGCAGCGGAAACTGCTGGTCTTCCACTACCAGACGGCGGGCGACGACCTCATCTGGATCTTCAACCAGATCGACCGCCCTTAGCCGACTCGTCCGGCGCGTCCGACGCGTCCGGCTCGTACTCCGACTCCGACGGTTCCAGCGGCGGAGCCCCCACCCCGCAGTGGACCTTGCACTCGGGGTGCCGGCAGGTCGGGGAGGGCCGCCGTACGGTCGCCCACGCGATCACCGCGCCCAGCACCAGCAGGCCCGCGCAGATCGGCATCGCCCGCCGGAAGGTCGCCGCGAACTCCTCGGGGATCCGGTACGCCTCCGGACCCATCCCGGCGAGCAGCGGCAGCGCGGCCACCGCGAGCAGTCCCGCCGCGCGGGCCGCCGCGTTGTTGATGCCACTGGCGATGCCGGCCTGCGCGGTGTCCACGGACGCCAGTACGGTCGCGGTCAGCGGCGCCACCAGGGTCACCATCCCGAGGCCGAGCACCAGCATCGCGGGCAGCACGTCGCTGACGTACGAGGCGTTCTCGCCGACCCGCAGCATCAGCAGCACCCCGGCGGCGCACAGCAGCGGGCCGACGGTGAGCGGGATGCGCGGGCCGATCCGCTCACTGAGCTCGCCCGAGCGCGCCGAGAGCAGCAGCATCAGCCCGGTGGCGGGCAGGAAGGCGGTGCCCGCGGCGAGGGCCGAATAGCCGGAAACAACCTGGAGTTGCAGCGCTGCGAGGAAGAAGAACCCGCTGAACGCGGCGTACACGCACAAGGTCACCACGTTGACGGACGTGAACTGCCGGGACGCGAAGATCGACGGCGGCACCATCGGGTCGCGGCGGCGGCGCTCGACGACCACGAAGGCGGCACCGATGACGACACCGGCGAGCCCGGTCCACAGCGACACGTCGATCAGCGCGTACGTCACGAGCCCCAGGCTCACCGCGCCGAGCACCGCGCCGAGCACGTCGAAGCGGCCGTGCGCGCGTGGATCACGCGATTCGGGAACGTGCCGCAGCGCCACGGGTACGCAGAGCGCGGCCAACGGCACGTTCAGCAGAAACACCCAGCGCCAGCCGGGGCCGTCGACCAGCCATCCGCCGACGAACGGCCCGACCGCCGCGCCGATGCCCCCGAATCCGGACCACAGCCCCACGGCCCGCGCCCGGTCGTCCGGATGGAAGCTCGCCTGGATCAGCGCCAGCGACCCCGGCGTGAGCAGCGCCCCGCCGACGCCTTGCAGGGCCCGCGCGAAGACCAGCGCGACCGCGTTGGGCGCCAGCCCGCACGCCAGCGAGGCCAGCGCGAACCACACGACGCCGATGACGAACACCCGCCGCCGCCCGTACCGGTCCCCGAGCGCCCCACCGAGCAGAATCAGCCCGGCGAGCGTCAGCGTGTACGCGTTGACGGTCCACTGCAGCTGGGCCAGGTCGGCGTCGAGGTCGTCGCCGATGTGGGGCAGGGCCACGTTGACGACGGTCGAGTCGAGCATGGCCATGCTGGACCCGAGGACGGTCGTCAGGACCACCCACCGCCCCGTGGCCGACGAGAGCCTGATGTCCATAGGGGGATCATCGTCTCCCCCAGGCCCCCTGGCGACCCGGCCGCCCACATCGGGCCCATAGGTCCGTCCGCTGAGTCCGTCCGCGTCCGGAGACGGCCCCCGGGCCAACCATGCGGTCCCGGCTCACACCAAGCCCGTCTGGGGGTCCCCCCCACGCCGCAGGGCGTAGGGGGAGATTGAGGACGGACACCCCGGCCCACCCGGCGGTACCGGCCCACACCAAGCCCGTCTGGGGGTCCCCCCACGCCGCAGGGCGTAGGGGGAGATTGAGGACGGACACCCCGGCCGACCCGGCGGTCCCGGGTACGCATGAAGCCCCCCGCGGCGTACCGGGTACGCAGGAAGCCCACGCGGCGGTACCGGGTACACAGGAAGCCCGCCCCGCGGCGCCGGACCGCTCCGGGGCCCGGCGCCACCGCGTACAGAGGCGCCCCGTCAGGTCAGCCTGGACAGCGCGCGGATCAGCGCGTCCGTGCCCGCCTCCGCCTTGGACCGGGGGCAGCCCAGGTTCAGGCGGACGCAGCCCTCCGCTCCGTACACCGCGCCCGGCATGATCGCGACCTTCTCCCGTTCGATCAGCTCCCGCTGCAGCGCATCGTCGCTCACCCCCAGCGCCCGCAGGTCGACCCACGCCAGATACCCGGCCTGCGGCGGCTCCCAGCCGAGCGCGGGGAACGCGGAGCCCAGCCGCTCCGCCAGCATCGCCAGATTCCCGGCGACATACCCCCGCGCCGCGTCCAGCCATGCCGCGCCCTCCCGGTACGCGGCGATGTGCGCGGTCAGCGAGAGTGCGGACGGCGAGGCGAGCCCCTCGCGCGTCTCCATGCGGCGGATGAACGCCGCACGCTCCTCCGGATCGCCGATGATCCCGTACGAACCCGTCAGCGCGGGAAAGTTGAACGCCTTCGACGCGGACGTGATCACCGCCCACCGCCCGTCACGCGCGAACCGTGTCCACGGCAGATGCCGGTACCCGTCGTGCACGAAGTCCGCGTGGATCTCGTCGGATATCACGGCGACGCCGGACGCCTCCGCCAGCCGTGCCGTCTCCACCAGCTCGTCCTCCGTCCACACCCGTCCCGTCGGGTTGTGGGGCGAGCACAGGATCAGGACCTTCGCGTCCGGGCGGGCCAGCTCCCGCTCAAGACCCACGGGGTCACCCACCGGCACACCGCGCAGCTCCCGTCCCAGACCGGTGACCGCCTTGCGGAAACCGTCGTACGTGGGGGTGTGCACGACCACGCCGTCGCCGGGCTCCGTCCACATCCGCAGCAGCTGCGAGAGCTGGTTGAGCACCGACGGCCCGTACACGATCCGCTCCCGGTCGAGCGCGGTGTCGTACCGCGTCGCGTACCACTCGCGTATCGCCTCGCGGAAGTCGCCGAGCCGCCAGTCCGTGTACCCGAACACCCCGTGTGCGAGGCGCTCCCGCAGCGCGTCCAGCACCTGCGGCGGCGACGGGAAGTCCATGTCGGAGATGGTGAACGGCAGCAGCCCGTCCACCCCGAAGCGATCGGCGGCACCGTCCCACTGCACAGACGCGGTACCGCGCCGGTCGACGGCACTGTCGAAGTCGTACTCGAAGTCGTACTCGTAGTCGTAGCCGCGCTTGTAGCCGTTCTCGTAGCCGTGCTCCACGATGGCCCTCCGAAGGACATGCCGAGGGCCCGGCACCGAGGTGGTGCCGGGCCCGTCGGACCATGAACGCTTACTTGAGCTTCGTACCCGTCGAGCGCAGCGCCGCACACGCCTCGGTCACGCGCTTCGCCATGCCCGCCTCGGCCAGCTTGCCCCAGCTGCGCGGGTCGTAGGTCTTCTTCGAGCCGACCTCGCCGTCGACCTTCAGCACACCGTCGTAGTTCTTGAACATGTGGTCCGCGACGGGTCGGGTGAAGGCGTACTGGGTGTCGGTGTCGAGGTTCATCTTCACGACGCCGTTCTCCAGCGCGGTGGCGATCTCCTCGGCCGTGGAGCCGGAGCCGCCGTGGAAGACGAAGTCGAACGGGTCGGCCTTGCCGTACTTGGCGGCGACGCCGGCCTGCAGGTCCTTGAGCAGCTCGGGGCGGAGCACGACGTTGCCCGGCTTGTAGACACCGTGGACGTTGCCGAAGGACGCGGCCAGCAGGTAGCGGCCCTTCTCACCCAGACCGAGCGCCTCGGCGGTGCGGATGGCGTCCTCGACGGTGGTGTAGAGCTCGTCGTTGATCTCGTGGGTGACGCCGTCCTCCTCGCCACCGGTCGGGGTGATCTCGACCTCAAGGATGATCTTGGCGGCGGCGGCCTGGGCCAGCAGCTCCTGGCCGATGGCCAGGTTGTCGGCGAGGGTCTCGGCGGAGCCGTCCCACATGTGCGACTGGAACAGCGGGTTCTGGCCCTTGGCGACGCGCTCGGCCGAGACCGCGAGCAGCGGACGTACGTAGCCGTCCAGCTTGTCCTTGGGGCAGTGGTCCGTGTGCAGCGCGACGGTGACGTCGTACTTGGCGGCGACGATGTGCGCGAACTCGGCGAGGGCGACCGCGCCGGTCACCATGTCCTTGCTGTACTGGCCACCCAGGAACTCCGCACCACCGGTCGAGATCTGGATGATGCCGTCGCTCTCGGCCTCCGCGAAGCCGCGCAGCGCAGCGTGCAGGGTCTGGGACGAGGTGACGTTGATGGCCGGGTAGGCGAACTTGCCTGCCTTCGCCCGGTCGAGCATCTCGTTGTAGACCTCGGGGGTTGCGATGGGCATCTGTCCGCTCCTTGGTATGTGCGGTTTGCGTTGCTTGGCCCTGACCTGGGGGCGACGTCATCGTCGCACCTATCTTTCCAGACGCCGAGAGGGCCTCCAGGTGTGAGAGCGGGACGTTTCACGTGAAACTCCCGCCGCTCAGAGAAACCGCAGGTCAAACTGTGACCGGCGCCCGGCGCCCGGTGTCAGTCGAGGTCGAGGTCCGCGAGCCGGTAGCCGGTCAGATAGGTCAGCCCGGCCTCGGCGATGGCATCGGCGGCTCCACGGTCCACGAT
>NZ_JBSGZO010000503.1:0-5810 GCF_053611045.1 Streptomyces sp. NPDC054841
CTCCGGAGGACCGCCGTCAGATCTTGGCGGTGGCCCAGGCGTGCTGCGTGGCCAGGTCGGCCTTCACCTCGGCGAGCTGGACGGCGACCGCCGACGGGGCCGTACCGCCGCGCCCGTTACGGGACGCGAGCGCGCCCGGGACGTTCAGGACCGTACGGACGTCGGGCGTCAGATGCGGCGAGATCTTGGCGAACTGCTCGTCGGTGAGCTGGTCCAGCTCGATCCCGTGTGCCTCGCACTCCTTGACGCACTCCCCCGCGACCTCGTGCGCCACGCGGAACGGCACGCCCTGCTTGACCAGCCATTCGGCGATGTCCGTGGCGAGCGAGAACCCGGCCGGGGCCAGCTCCTCCATCCGCTCACGGTTGACGGTCAGCGTCGCCATCATCCCGGTGAAGGCCGGGAGCAGGACCTCCAGTTGGTCGCAGGAGTCGAAGACCGGCTCCTTGTCCTCCTGGAGGTCGCGGTTGTACGCGAGCGGCAGCGCCTTCAGCGTGGCGAGCAGGCCGGTGAGATTGCCGATGAGGCGGCCCGACTTGCCGCGCGCCAGCTCGGCGATGTCCGGGTTCTTCTTCTGCGGCATGATCGACGAGCCGGTCGAGAAGGCGTCGTGCAGGGTCACGAAGGAGAACTCCTTCGTGTTCCAGATGATGACCTCCTCGGCGATCCGGGAGAGGTTCACGCCGATCATCGCGGTGATGAAGGCGAACTCGGCGACGAAGTCGCGGGAGGCCGTGCCGTCGATGGAGTTGGCGGCGGAGCCGTGCTCGAAGCCGAGGTCCTTCGCCACCGCCTCCGGGTCGAGGCCGAGGGACGATCCGGCGAGCGCGCCGGAGCCGTACGGGGAGACGGCGGTCCGGTCGTCCCACTGCCGCAGTCGCTCGGCGTCCCGGGACAGGGACTGGACGTGGGCCAGGACGTGGTGGGCGAAGAGGACCGGCTGGGCGTGCTGGAGGTGCGTACGACCCGGCATGGCGACGTCCGGGTGGGCCTCGGCGAGGCCCACCAGCGCGTCCTGGAGCTCGGCGACGAGACCGCCGATGATCCGGGCGTGGTCGCGCAGATACATCCGGAAGAGCGTGGCGACCTGGTCGTTGCGGGACCGGCCGGCGCGCAGTTTGCCGCCGAGGTCCGGGCCGAGGCGCTCCAGCAGACCACGCTCCAGGGCCGTGTGGACGTCCTCGTCGGCGATGGTGCCCACGAAGCTGCCGTCGGCGACGTCCGCTTCGAGCTGGTCGAGCCCCGCGATCATCCGCTCCAGCTCGTCCGCCGTCAGCAGGCCTGCCTTGTTGAGCACGCGCGCATGGGCGCGGGAGCCGGCGATGTCGTACGGCGCGAGGCGCCAGTCGAAGTGGACCGAGGCGGACAGCTTGGCCAGGGCCTCGGCGGGACCGGCGGCGAACCGGCCGCCCCAGAGCCGTACGTCACCGTTGTTGCTGCTCACTTCTCAAGCTCCTCGAAGACTGTGGATGTGCCACCGCCTCCCCGGCACGGAGGAACGGGGAGGCGGTTGGTTCAACGTGCGGGGGTTACGCGAGGTCCCGCTTCGCGGCAATCTTCGACGACAGGCCGAAGATGTCGATGAAGCCCTGGGCCTTCGACTGGTCGAACGTGTCGCCCGAGTCGTACGTCGCCAGGTTGAAGTCGTACAGCGACTGGTCCGACTTCCGGCCGGTGACGACGGCGCGGCCGCCGTGGAGGGTCATCCGGATGTCTCCGGTGACGTGCTGGTTCGCCTCGTTGATGAAGCCGTCCAGGGCGCGCTTGAGCGGCGAGAACCACAGACCGTCGTAGACGAGCTCGCCCCAGCGCTGCTCGACCTGCCGCTTGTAGCGGGCCAGCTCGCGCTCGACCGTGACGTTCTCCAGCTCCTGGTGGGCGGTGATCAGCGCGATCGCGCCCGGCGCCTCGTACACCTCACGGGACTTGATGCCGACGAGCCGGTCCTCGACCATGTCGATCCGGCCGATGCCCTGGGCGCCGGCCCGCTCGTTGAGCTGCTGGATGGCCTGCAGGACGGAGACGGGCTTGCCGTCGATGGCGACCGGGACACCCTCCTTGAAGGTGATGATCACCTCGTCGGCCTCGCGGGCGAGGGCCGGGTTCTGGGTGTACTCGTAGATGTCCTCGATCGGCGCGTTCCAGATGTCCTCCAGGAAGCCGGTCTCGACGGCCCGCCCGAAGACGTTCTGGTCGATGGAGTACGGCGACTTCTTGGTGGTCGCGATCGGGAGCTGCTTCTCCTCGCAGAAGGCGATCGCCTTGTCCCGGGTCATCGCGTAGTCACGGACCGGGGCGATGCACTTCAGGTCGGGGCCGAGGGCCTGGATGCCGGCCTCGAAGCGGACCTGGTCGTTGCCCTTGCCGGTGCAGCCGTGCGCGACGATGCCGGCGTTGTGCTTCTTGGCTGCGGCGACGAGGTGCTTGACGATGGTCGGCCGGGAGAGGGCGGAGACCAGCGGGTACCGGTCCATGTAGAGGGCGTTGGCCTTGATCGCCGGGAGGCAGTACTCCTCGGCGAACTCGTCCTTGGCGTCCGCGACCTCCGCCTCCACGGCACCGCAGGCGAGCGCGCGCTTGCGGATGACGTCCAGGTCCTCGCCGCCCTGGCCGACGTCCACGGCAACGGCGATGACCTCGGCGCCCGTCTCCTCGGCGATCCAGCCGATGGCGACGGAGGTGTCCAGACCGCCCGAGTAGGCGAGTACGACGCGCTCGGTCACGGGGTTCTCCTTACGGTGCATTCGGTGATGGGTATAACTATGCAGACCTCCGTATGTTTTGTCAACGCGGGCGCATATCCAGTGGCCGGGGCCACCCCGGTACGCGGACGGACCGGGGCGCTGCTCCAGGGGCCGCTCCGGCCGACCCTGTCAGCAGGCCCTGCGGACGCCGGGCGCGTACAGGTGACACAAGAGGCCCCGCGTTGAACTCCTCGGCCCTCGTCTCCGTATCCACCAGAGCGATACGGATGAGCCGAGGAGCAGCCGTGACGATGATTCAGAGTGGTCGGGCCGCAAGGCGCCAGACCATGCGCGCGATCCGGCCGCGCCGCAATCCGGCGGCGGTGCTGCTGGCCGCGGCCTGGGCAGGAGCGGCGGCCGTCCTGTGGCTGTGGTGGGAGAACACGGCGGTCGTCCGTATGGACACCGCCGAGTGGCTGGTCGGGGCGGGCCGGATCACGGGCCTGCTCGGCGGTTACATGATCGCGCTCGTGGTGCTGCAGATGGCGCGTGTCCCGGCGCTGGAACGACGTGTGGGTTCCGACCGGTCGGCCCGCTGGCACGCGATGAGCGGCCGGTACGCGATCAGTCTCGTCGTCGCCCATGTCGTACTGACCATCTGGGGTTACTCCGTACAGGGCCGTACCGGCCTCGTCGAGCAGACCGTGACCGTCGTCGTCGACTTCCCCGAAATGATCAAGGCGGTGGTCGGCACCGTCCTCCTGCTGGTGGTCGGCTTCGTGTCGGCAGGTGCGGTGCGCCGCCGGATGCGCTACGAGACCTGGTACTACCTGCATCTGCTGACCTATGCCGCCGTGTACCTGACCTTCTGGCACCAGCTAGCCACCGGCGCCGAGTTCGTGGCGAGTGCGACCGCTCGTACGGTCTGGTACGTGCTGTACGCGGCGGTCGGCGCACTGCTCCTCTGGTACCGCGCCCTGGCACCGGTGCGGCTCAACCTCTGGCACCGGATGCGGGTGGAATCCGTCGTGAACGAGGCCCCCGGTGTGGTCTCCGTGCTGATCACCGGGCGCCGGCTGCACCGGCTCGGCGCCGAGGCGGGTCACTTCTTCCGCTGGCGGTTCCTCACCAGGGGGCTGCGCTGGAGCTCCAATCCGTACTCCCTCTCCGCTCCGCCCCGCCCGGATCTGCTGCGCATCACCGTCAAGGCCGTCGGCGAGCACAGCACGGCACTCGCCCGGCTGGAACCGGGGACGAGGGTCTGGGCCGAGGGACCGTACGGAGCGATGACCGCGGGCCGGCGGAGCCGGAACAAGGTGCTCCTGATCGCCGGCGGGGCCGGCATCACCCCGCTGCGGGCCCTGTTCGAGACGCTGCCGGGCGGCCCCGGTGATGTGTCCCTGCTCTACCGGGCCGGCACGAGGGAGGACCTGGCGCTCTGGAGTGAGCTGCAGCAGATCGCCGAGGCGCGGGAGGCGAAGCTGATGTACGCCGTGAACGGGCCGGACGGGGCACGCCCCCGCATCACCACCGAGCGGCTCAAGGAGGTGCTGCCGGACATCGATCAGCACGACGTCTATCTGTGCGGACCACCCGGTCTCGCCGAGGAGTCGTACCACGCGCTGCGCGCGGCGGGAGTGCCGTCCCGCCGTATCCACCATGAGTCGTTCGAGATGTGAGGCCGTCCGTGAAGAGGAAACACCCCCTGCGCCGGATCCTTCTCGCCGTCGCCGGCACCACGTCGGCCGTCGTGCTGCTCCTGGCCGTCAAACAGCCGGGCACGCCGACGGCGGGTGCGGCGCCGCAGGCCGGCGGCGCCGTACCGCCCGCGGCGTCGGCACCCGCCGGAACCGGCCCCGGCGTCGAGCCCGCGGGCGGGCAGACCGTCCTCGGGGACGAAGCCCCGACCCAGTACGGTCCGGTGCAGGTGCGGCTCACGCTCAGCGGCGGCAGGGTCACCGCGGCCGAGGCCGTCAAGGCACCGTCGTCCGACGCCAACAGCCGGAAGATCGCCGCCACCGCCGTACCGAAGCTCAACAAGGCGGCCGTCGCCGCACAGAGCGCTCGGATCGACACCGTCTCCGGAGCCTCGTACACGAGCCAGGGCTACGTCACCTCCCTGCAGAGCGCCCTCGACAAGGCCGGCCTGTGACGACGGACCGGGCACGACTGCGCCATGTCGAGCATGCGATGGGCACGGTGTTCTCGTTCGACGTGCGGATGGCCGCCGACTGCGACGGCCCGCGCATGCGCGCCGGACTCGTCGCGGCTGTGGCCGCCCTGCACCGCGCGGACGAGCTTTTCTCGACCTACCGCCGGGACAGCGAGATCAGCAGGCTCGCCAGGGGGGAACTCGCTTTGGTGGACTGCGCGCCCGACGTGATCGAGGTGCTCGGGCTCTGCGAGACGGAGGAGCGGCTGAGCCACGGCTGGTTCACCGCCGGGTACGGGGGCGGGAACGGACTCGACCCCACCGGCCTGGTCAAGGGCTGGGCGGTGGAACGCGCGGCGCGCATGCTCGCCTCGTCCGGTGCCGCCGCGGTCTGCCTCAACGGCGGGGGCGACATCCAGTTGCACGGCGGGCCGTGGCGGGTCGGCATCTCGGACCCGCTGTCCCCCGGTGGGCTGGTCGCGGTGGTCGCGACCGACGAAAGCCTCGCCGTCGCCACATCGGGTCCGGCCGAACGCGGCTGCCACATCGTCGATCCGCACACGGGCGCCCCGCCGGCCGGCGCTCTCGCCTCGCTCACCGTCGTGACACCGGGCCTGACCCGGGCGGACGCCCGGGCGACGGCCGCGTACGCCATGGGCGAGCGGGCCCGCGACTGGCTGGAGGGGCTGCCGGACACGGAGGGCTTCGCCGTCGCCGCGGACGGCAGCACCTGGCAGACCCGTGGCTTCGCCCGTCATCTGGCGAAGCAGGACCACCCGGACGCACCAGCCGCCTAGGGCGTGTTGCGAAAGTCCCGCCTGGCACGCGACGCCTGGCACGCACTCCCCCGTAGCCCTTCGGGCACGGGAGGTGCCCCCACGCTGCGTTGTCGGACTCATCCAAGTACGCCCAGTACGAGGATGATCTCCCCCAGAGCTGCGCCTGGGAGGTGCCCCCACCGCCTTGCGATCGCA
>NZ_JBSGZO010000504.1:0-5810 GCF_053611045.1 Streptomyces sp. NPDC054841
CACCACATGGAGTACGGGTGCGGCCGCCCCGGTCACGAGCGGCGTCCTGGGACGGACTACCGTCCGGACTTCTTGATCCGTTCGGAAGCGTCCTCCGCGGCTCTCCCCGCCATCTGCTCGCCGCGGCCCTCGGCCTGCATGCCCTGGTCGCCCAGCGCCTTGCCGGTGGTTTCCTTCATCTTGCCCTTGGCCTGCTTCGCCCTGGCCTTTGCCTTGCCCATGACGGTTGTCCCTTCACTGTGGGGGGGGTGGACTGGCGTATCCACCTTGCGCCGATCACTCAGCGTCCGCAATCGGTGACACAGTCCGCATGGGCCGTCGGGCTGGCGGCGCCGCGCCGTCAGCCGTCCAGGGCTGCCTGATGCTCCTTCGCCAGCTCCAGGTACATCGCGGCGTTGAGCTTGATGCCCTCGCGCTCCTCATCGGTCAGCTCGCGCCTGACCTTGGCGGGTACGCCCGCGACCAGCGAACCCGGCGGCACCCGCATGCCCTGCGGGACGAGCGCCTGCGCGGCGATGAGCGAGCCGGCGCCGATGTGGGCGCCGTTGAGCACGGTGGCGCCCATGCCCACGAGCACGTCGTCCTCCACGGTGCAGCCGTGCAGCACGGCGTTGTGCCCGACGGACACGCGCTCACCGACCGTCACCGGGAAGCCGGGGTCGACGTGCACGGTGCAGTTGTCCTGGATGTTGCTGTCGGCACCGAGGACGATCGGGCCGCAGTCGGCGCGCAGTACGGCGTGGTACCAGACGCTCGCACCGGCCGCGAGGGTGACCTCGCCGATCACGACGGACGTGGGCGCGGTGAACGCGTCGGGAGCGATCTGCGGCTCCTTACCGCCCACTCCTGAGATCAGTGCCCGCTCGCGCTCTGCCATCGTCTTCTCCTCATACTCCTACTGTGCCGCGCCGGTCTGAACCGTAGGCGACGGCTCCTCCGTGGCGTCCGCGGGGGCGTCACTCGCGCTCTCGGCGCGCTCGGCCGCCTTCTTGGCGCGGTTCTTGAGGACGAGCATCGAGGTGAGACCGATCAGCACGGCCAGCACCAGACCCAGCCACGAGAAGCGCTTGAGCCAGGCCTCGGCGACCACGCCGACCGAGTAGATGACGGCGGTCGTGCCGCCCGCCCAGAGGATGCCGCCGAAGACGTTGGCGATGAGGAACTTCCAGTACGGCATGCGCAGGACACCGGCGAGCGGACCGGCGAAGATCCGCAGCAGCGCGACGAAGCGGCCGAAGAAGACGGCCCACATCCCCCACTTCTCGAAGGACCGCTCGGCCATCGCGATGTTGGCTTCGCTGAAGTGCTTGGGGAACTTTCCGCCGCACCAGCCCAGCAGCGGACGGCCGCCCTTGCGGCCGATGGCGTACCCGATCGAGTCGCCCACGATCGCGCCGGCGGTGGCGCAGGCGCCGAGCACCCAGGGGTTGATGTCCCCGTGCTGGGAGGCGAGGAGCGCGGAACTGACGAGGACGATCTCACCCGGCAGCGGGATACCGAGACTCTCGAGCCCGATGACCACCCCCACCAGGATGTAGATGCTCACCGCGGGTACGGTCTCGAGCCACTCCTGGACGTGCAACGCCGTTCCTCCCGTTGTCATCGGCCCTGGCCCGTGGTCGTGCGGGCGTGGTGGGTGGCCGGATCTCATCGGGCTGGGCTGCCCGGGGCGCGCCGTGCAGTGCGCACCCCGGGCAGCCTACCTGGAGGCACAGCCGCCCCCGGCGTCCGGAACAGGACACCGGGGGCGGCTCACACCTGCCGTGCGGAATCAGGCGTTCGGACGGAGCGTCCAGACAACGGTCATCTCGCCCGTCACCGCTCCGTCCGAGTCGCGCGTGATCGCGATCTCGACCGGGAACTCGGGGCGCTCGCCCGCGTCCAGCTCCGCGACGACGTCGGCGGCGGGGCGGCCGAGGGTGGCCGTCGCCGTGACGACGCCCATCGCGAGCTTCTTGTAGCCGATCTCGGCCTTGACGGCGAGGGGCACGGCGCGGGAGAGCTGGTCGCCGAAGGCGGCGAGCACGATCGCGCCGCTCGCGGACTCGGCGAGCGTGAACATCGCACCCGCGTGCGGCCCGCCTACGTGGTTGTGGTAGCTGCTCTGGTCGGGCATACGGATCACCGCACGCTCGGCCGAGGCCTCGACGAACTCCAGGTTGAGGGTCCTGACCATGGGAACTGTGGCGGCGAGCATCTCACCGACGGACATCTGATCTGCGCTCATGGACCGGATGTTACCCACGGGTAGCTCGACTTGGCCATCCCTGCGGGGGCGCCGTGGCAGCGGACACCCGGCACCTCTATGGTTACTGGCCATGTGGCCAGGACAGCAGCCGCCCGGGGGCGAGCAGAACCCGCAGGACCAGAACCCGTACACCCAGCCGGGTTACCAGCAGCCGAACCCGTACCAGCAGCCGGGATACCAGCAGCAGCCGGGGTATCCGCCGCAGCCGGGTTACCAGCAGCCGAACCCCTACCAGCAGCCGACCGTGCCGCAGTACAGCGTTCCCGGACCGCCGCAGCCCGGTGGGCCCGGCTCGCCCCAGGACAAGAAGAAGACGGTCGTCGTCGCGATCGCAGCGGCCACCGCCGTCGTCGCCGCGGCCGTCATCACCGGAGTCGTGGTGATGAAGGGCGACGACGAGAAGAAGTCGGACCAGGCCGACGGCAAGAAGCCCACGGCCACCGCCACGAAGCCGACCGGGGCGCCCTCCCCCACCGACAACCCGCGCGACGGTTCGGGCGCGGCCAAGCCGACGATCCCGGGCTGGAAGGTCGTCACCAACCCCAAGTACGGGACACAGTTCGACGTCCCCGCGACCTGGGAGGTGGCCGGCACGGGTGTGGGGTCCGGATTCGAGGACGAGAAGAAGGGCGACGGTTCGGCCGCCGTCATGATGTCGGCCCCCGCGTACTTCAAGAGCAAGTGGTGCTCGGTCGACTCCGACCTGGACGGCCGCGCCGAGGACTCCGGGCTCGCCGGGACCGGTACCAAGGGCGGCCAGGGCGCCAAGGACACCGCCGAGGCCGCCTACAACGAGGCGGGCAACTGGGTGTGGGCCGCCTACGCCCAGACGGAGCCGAAGGGCACCGTCAAGGTCACCAAGGCGAAGCCGTACACGACGAAGTCCGGCCTCAGCGGCCATGTGGCGACGGCGACAGCCCTCGGCGTGAAGAAGGAGAACAAGTGCGAGACGGACGGCAAGTCGATCGCCTTCTCCTTCAAGACCGCCAACGGTGACTTCTCGTCCTGGGTCCTCTACGCCAACACGGGCGTCACGGGCGAGGTCCCCGAGGCGACCATCCAGCAGATCCTCAGCACCGTACGGCTGGCCTCCACGCCCGCCTCGTAATCGGTTTGGCACGGGCGGGCGGCGGCGGCGATAGTCCTGAGGTGAACAATCCCGCCGCCGCCCGAAGCCGTACGCCCCGCCGCCGTCCCGAATGGGCCGGCCGCAACTACTCATTGCTGACCGCCGCCGCGATCGTCACCAATCTCGGAACCCATGGTGCGCTGATCGCGGCGGCGTTCGCGGTGCTGGAGTCCGGCGGGGACGGCGGCGACGTGGGTCTCGTCGCGGCGGCCCGCACCCTCCCGCTCGTCCTCTTCCTGCTGATCGGCGGGGCGATCGCGGACCGGCTGCCGCGGCACCGCGTCATGGTGGCCGCCAACGCCCTCAACTGCGTCTCGCAGGCGGCCTTCGCCGCCCTGGTGCTGACCGGGGACCCCGCGCTGTGGCAGATGATGCTGCTGACCGCGCTGTGCGGCACCGGGCAGGCGTTCTTCAACCCGGCCGCCGAGGGCATGCTGATGTCCAGCGTCAGCGGTGAGCAGGCGAGCCGGGCCTTCGCGCTCTTCCGGATGGCGATGCACGGCGCAGGCATCGGCGGCGCCGCGCTCGGCGGCGCGATGATCGCCGCGGTCGGCCCCGGCTGGGTGCTCGCCGTCGACGCCGCCGCCTTCGCGGTGGCAGGCGCGCTCCGCGCGTTCCTCGACGTCGGCCACATACCGGAGCGGGCACCAAGCGGCGGGCTCCTCGCCGATCTGCGCGACGGCTGGAAGGAGTTCATCGGCCGGCCCTGGCTGTGGTCGATCGTCGCCCAGTTCTCGGTGGTGGTCGCGGTCGTCGGCGCGGCCGACTCCGTCTACGGCCCGCTGGTCGCCGAGGAGTCGCTCGGCGGTGCACGGCCGTGGGGGCTCGCACTGGCGGCGTTCGGCGTGGGCACGCTCGGCGGCGCCCTGCTGATGATGCGGTGGAAGCCCCGCCGGATGCTGCTCGTGGGCACGCTCTGTGTGTTCCCACTGGCGCTGCCCTCGGCGGCACTCGCCGTCCCGGTACCGATCAGTGCCCTGTTCGTGGTCATGTTCATCAGCGGTGTCGCGATCGAGGTGTTCGGCGTCGCGTGGATGACGACGCTGCACCAGGAGATCCCGGAGGAGAAGCTGTCCCGGGTCTCTGCCTACGACTGGTTCGGCTCGACCGCCATGCTGCCGCTCTCGACGGCGCTGGCCGGTCCCGCCGAGAGTGTGTTCGGGCGCCAGGAGGCCCTGTGGGGCTGTGCGGCACTGATCGTGCTGGTGACGGGGCTGGTGCTGCTGGTTCCCGACGTGCGCAATCTGACCCGGCGTACGAAGCGGATCGCGGGAAACGGCGACGCGCCGGTCGGTGGCTCAGCCGATGCTGAAGGCTCCGTCGGGCGGCTCGGGTGACGCCACGGCGTCCTCGTCCCGTACCGCGCGCGCGTCCCCGATGAGGCGTCGCAGGGCCTCGCCGTGTTCGACCCGCGCGGGGAAGGCGTCGGCCGCGGTGCGGCGGGCGAGAGCCGCCGTGTCGATCGCGCGGTGCGAAGCGAGCAGTACGGCGTTGCCGAAGCGTCGTCCGCGCAGTACGCCGGGTTCGGCGATCAGCGCCAGTTCCTGGAACTCGTCCGCGAACGTCGCCAGTTGGGAGCGGAGGAAGGTGAAGGGAGCAGCGTCGGCGAGATTCGCGGCGTAGATGCCGCCGGGGCGCAGGACGCGCTCCGCGGCCCGCGCGTACTCACCGGACGTGAGTGGGGCGGGCACTCGGGATCCCCCGAACACATCGGCGACCAGCACGTCCGCCGAGTCGGCGGGCGCCTGCTCCAGCCACTGCCGGGCGTCCGCCCCGTGCACGGCGATCCCCGTCCCGGGCGGCAGCGGCAGCTGCTCGGCGACGAGCGCCAGCAGCCCGCGGTCCGCCTCCACGACGTCCTGCCGTGAGCCGGGCCGGGTGGCCGCGACATAGCGCGGCAGCGTCAGCGCCCCACCGCCGAGATGCAGCACATCGATCGGAGCACCCTCGTCCGCCACACAGTCGAGCACATGCGCGAGCCGGCGCGCGTACTCGAACTCGAGGTGTGCCGGATCGTCCAGGTCGACGTACGACTGCGGAGCACCGTCCACGGTCAGCAGCCAGGCCCGCTCCCGGTCCACGTCGGGCATGAGCTTGGCGATGCCGTGGTCGACGGCCCGGATGACGGGGATGGCCTCATTCACCCGCCCATTGTGCGCCTGCCCGCGATGCCCGCCCGTCCGGCCGTCGTATCTCGAACACCGGCCCGTCCGGCCGCCGAATCCCGGACCCGCCCACGAGGGCCTGCCCGGCGGATCAGGCTGGATCGGCGAGCGCCGGCCGCGAAGCGGCTGATGTCACTGATGCGGCTTCGGATCCGGAGCGGAAGATGGGGTAACCCCGCCGAAGGCAGGGGGAGAGTCATGGCGGAGCCATGCCGACTGACGACAACGCAGGAGACGGAGTCGCAGGGCGTCGCGAGCCCAGCAAGAT
>NZ_JBSGZO010000505.1:0-5790 GCF_053611045.1 Streptomyces sp. NPDC054841
GGGCCCCGCCGCCGGTGAGGAGCGCGAGCGTGGTGGCGACGGCGGCGAGGCCGCGTCCTAAGGTGTGACGTTCGGTAGGCAAGTGCGGCTCCAGAAGGCTTGAATGGAACACAAACGAACGGGTACGAACGAAACTCACCACATCCGATAGTGCCCACGGCGGGGACACGTCAAGCCTGGTGTGGGAAGTGGTCCGCCCTGCCCCGCTTCGTCGCAGCCCACGCCCAGCTCGGTGCCAATTGCCCTGGCATCAATCGCGGTTGACGCACCACCATGCGCACGGTTCTCTGTAGCCGTGTCAAACCTTCGCGTTGAGCGCATCGAACGGGTGGACGACGATGCCAGGCTTCAAGACTGGCAGTACGTCCACAACCTGATCATCCCCACTCACTTCCTGTCCCTCGATGACGTGCGTGAGCGTTCCCGGCGCAACCAGCTGGACGTCGCGTATCTCGACGACGTGCTCGTGGGCTGCATGACCGTGCGTCCGCCCACCGACGGGACATCGACGGCCACAGTGATCGCCCGGGTGCTCCCCGACCACCGCGGGCAGGGATTCGGCGGCGAGCTCTATGCACAGGGGCTGACACAGGCGCGAAAGCTCGGCGCCGACGTCATCGAGACGGTGGTCTGGGCGTCCAACGTCGACGGGCTCCGGTTCGCGCAAGCGCAGGGATTCGTCGAATTCGACAGGTACCTGCTGCCGGGCGACAGCGTGCCCTGGATCGACTTGAGGCTTGCCTGAGCCGCTCGGTGGCTGTGTTCAGGAAAGAACCGCGCGTGCCTGGCGTGTGCCGGGCCGTCCTACAGCAGCAGGACGATGCCGGCAGAGACGCCGCCCACGATCAGTGCGAAGGCCGCTGGGCGCCACCCGCCGTCGCGCCAGGGGAAGCGCAGGTCGAGTGAGAGGCGGCCCGGGCCCAGGGCGGCGATGGAGAGTGCGACGGCGGCGAGCGCCATCGGGTATTCGAAGGCGGCGCCGACGGAGAACAGGCCGCTGTCGGAGGCGAGCACCATGGCGTTGATCATGACCCCGATCACGGCAGCCGCGGCGAGCGGAGTGAGCAGTCCGACGGCCAGGCCCAGCCCGCCGAGGAACTCGGAGGCTCCCGCGAGGCCGGCGAAGACCACGCCGGGTTCGTAGCCCAGGTCGGCGAACCCCTTGCCGGCAGCGTCCAGGCCCGGCCCTCCGAACCAGCCGAAGAGTTTCTGGGCGCCGTGGCCTGCCATGATCACCCCCACCGTCAGCCGCAGCAGGAGCAGGCCGGCGTCGGCGGCGCTCACCTGCCCCGACAGGCGGCCCGCGCCAGGAGAGGGGGCGCGGTGAGAACGCTCCGTAGGCTGATTCATCGTGGAGTCACCTCCTGCGCCGACGCCGCGGCCGGGCTGCCGGTGCGGGCGGCCCGAGGCGCCGGGGCGGTCAGGTGGAGCACTGGTGGAACAGTTGTCGAGGCTGATGCGCCCCGCCCTCGGCGGGCCACGGACGTGCACGGCACCAACGGACGCGTGCACGGCACCAACGGAGGCGCGCAGGGCACCAACGGAGGCGCGCAGGGCACCAACGGAGGCGCGCAGGGCACCAACGGAGGCGCGCAGGACACCAACGGAGGCGCCAACGGTGCCGTCACCGCTCCCTGCCCCGGGGCGGAGAGCGGCCTCTCGGCCGACCCCTCACCATTGTTACTGCCCCTCCCCGGCAGGGCAC
Source organism: Streptomyces sp. NPDC054841 (assembly GCF_053611045.1). Lineage (NCBI taxonomy): Bacteria > Bacillati > Actinomycetota > Actinomycetes > Kitasatosporales > Streptomycetaceae > Streptomyces > Streptomyces sp. NPDC054841. The sequence goes on from NZ_JBSGZO010000505.1 coordinate 1,706, forward strand.
GTCCAGGCAGCACATGCCGCCACCGAAGAGGCCGAGTTCATGACGTGCACATGAAGGAACCGTGTGCCGGACGCCGGGCCGTCACCTCCTGCTTCCACGCTCACCGGGTAGTCGTCATGATCCCGACATGGAGGAGTGCATCGTGAGCAGGCCCCGCTCCGCCCGGCCGACCACCGTCGCGCTTGGCACGGTCCTCGCCGCTCTCGCCGCGGCGGTACCCGCCGCGGCCGTATCCGCCGAGGCGCGCACCCCTGCCCCCGCTCCACTGCCCGCCGTCACCGCCCGGGCGGAGGCACCCACGCTGTACGACGACGAGGCAGGCGGCAATGCCAACGCCGACGACCCCGCGATCTGGCGCAACGCCGCGGACCCGGGCCGCAGCCTGGTGATCGCGACGGCGAAGGAGGGCGGACTGCGCGTCTACGACCTCGACGCGCGGCAGGTCCAGTCGATCCCGGCGCCTCCCGCGGCCGGGCCGGACGACGCCCCCGGCCGGTTCAACAACGTGGATCTGGTCCAGGGCCTGCGGCTGCCGTCCGGGCGGGCCGACCTCGCCGTGACCACCGACCGTGGCCACGACCGGCTGCGGTTCTACCGCATCGACCGCGCGCGGCCCGGCGGCCCGCTCACCGACATCACCGACCCCGCCGCCCCGCCGGTCTTCTCCACCGGCCAGGACGAGATCAACAAGCAGAAGACGGCCTATGGTCTGGCCACCTGGACCGACCCGGCGAGCGGGCGCTCGTACGCCCTGGTCAGCCGGCGCAACCGCACCGCCGTCGCCCTGCTGGAAATCCGCGCCGGCGCCGGCGGCACGGTCACGTACCGCAAGATCCGCACGCTGGACCTGCCGTCCTCGTTCCGGCTGCCGAACGGCACCTCCTGGACGCCGTGCGCCGAGCCCGGCGAGCTGCCCCAGGTCGAGGGCATGGTCGTCGACCCGGCCAACGGCATGCTCTACGCAGGCCAGGAGGACGTCGGTATCTGGCGTGTGCGGGCCGACCTCACCGGCACCCCGAAGCTGGTCGACAAGGTCCGCGAGTACGGCGTCCCGGGCGTGTACGACGAGCAGACCGAGGAATGCGTCGCGGGCGACGACCCGGGCTACGGCGGCTCGCGCCTCGCGGCCGACGTCGAGGGACTGACGCTGCTGACCGAGCCCGACGGCGACGGCTACGTCCTGGCCTCCAGCCAGGGCGACAACACCTTCGCCCTGTACGACCGTGAGCTGGAGGACCGCAACGAGTACGAGGGCGGCTTCCGCATCACCGCCGCCTCGCCGGCCCTGGACGGCTCCGAGGAGTGCGACGGCGCGGCCGTACTCAACGCGCCCCTCGGCACGAAGTACCCGCGCGGTCTGCTCGTCGTCCAGGACGGCCACGACACCCCGGGCGACGGCGAACGCGAGGCCACCGGCTTCAAGTTCGTGGACCTCGGCGACGTCATGGACCGCATCGACGACTGAGCACTCACCGGGACGCGACCTGTCCCCGTCCCCTTCCCCGTGCGCGACTCCGCGCGCCCTCCGCGAGGGGAGCCGCGCGCGACGGCGACGCCCTGGCAGGTGCTGTACGCAGCGCCTGCCAGGGCGTGTTGGTGCCGCTGTACGGTCCGGCGGTCGCCGCCGCCGTAGGTCCGGCTGCACCACCCGCAGGTTCGACGACGCGGTGTCCGGTCCGGGGGCGGGCGCGGCGTACGCAGGTGCAAGGAGGAGAGGCGGCAGCAACACGGCCGCGAGGAGCACGGCGACGAGGTCGCGGGGACGCGATGACGTGGACACTTCGGGACATTAGGCAGGGCGTTCGCCCGAAGATGGTGATCGACATTCGGCCCTTCGGCTGATTCTCAGGCCCGTGTCGGGCTGAAGCTGCCGCTCGGGCCGAACGGCGGCCTCCCCAGGTCCATGCGAAAGTCAGCCGGTCCTCGGGCCCGGGCCGGGGCCGGTGCGCCGACCGAGGAGTTCGGCCAGCCCGCGCCGCGTGGCGGCCAGGACGACACGGTCCTCCGGGCGCAGGACATGACCGGGGTGGAGGTCCCACAGCAGCCCGGCGCCCGCCGCGTCGCCGTCGTCGGGGCGGGCCGCGCCGAGATCCGCCCGGCGACCGGCGGGATCGGTCGTGTCCAGGGCGATCACCCGCCATGCGCCGGGCCGGAACGCCTCGGTGACGGTACGGCCCTCGAACTGCGGATGCCCCGCGACGTCGAGCGCGGCGAACAGCAGCACCTTGCGCTCGACCGGGATGGCACCGAGGATCTGGCGGCCCATCATCGCCCCGGCGAACGCGGGCGCGGCGAGCGTGGAGACGCTGCGGCTGCGGGTGACCGCGTCGGGGTGGGCGGCCCGCAGGGTGCGGTAGACGGCGGTGGCGAAATCGTCGTCGTACAGCCGCAGGGCGACCTGCAGATCCGGTTTGACGGTGCGGGCGTACAGCGCCGCTTCCAGGTTCGTGGTGTCGGCACTGGTCACGGCCAGCAGCGCGTGTGCCCGGTGGATCTTGGCCGCTTCCAGCACGCCCTCCTGGGTGACATCGCCCAGGACCACCGGGACACGGTGCCTGCGCGCGAGCGGAATGCCACGTGCCTCCGGGTCCTCCTCCACGCACACGACCGGGATGTCGAGCTCACGGAGCCGGGCCAGCACGCGGGTGCCGACCTTGCCGAGGCCGAGCAGCACGACATGCCCGGACAGGCCGCGCGGCGGGCGGCGCAGCGCCCCAGCCGTGCGGAACGCGCCGAGCGCCTCCAGCGAGGCGGCCACGAGGAACGGCAGCAGCGCGAGGCCCACCAGTCCGGAGAGGAGCTGGTGCACCTGGCGGGCGGTGGGCTCACCCACGGCAGGGTCACCGATCCCGAACAGATCGAGGAGCGTGACGTAGACGGCGTGCAGCGGATGGTCGCCGGTGGTGAGCCAGGAGGTGACGGCCAGCGCGACCACGGCCGCGGCGACACCGGCGAGTGCCCAGCGCAGCCGCCGCGAGAAGATCTCCCCGAGCGGGGCGCCGCGACCGGCCAGACGGCGGGGCGGCACCTGGGGTCCGGCGTACGAGACGGTCTCCAGGACCATGGCCACCCGGCGGGGGGAGGCGGCGACCGTGGCGTCGTCGGGCAGCAGCAGGGGCCCTTGCGGGACGTTGCCGCTGTCCGGACTTCCCGTGGCTGCAAGACCGTTGGCGGTGGGCGACAGCAGGGCGAGCGTGAACGGGCCGGGGCCCGGGACCTCGCCGGACCCGGACGGTGTGCGTTCCGCGGCGCGCAGCAGCAGCCCGCCGGCCTGGACGACCTTGCTCGTACCGGCCACCGCGGTGGCCGCCAGCGCGGGCGCTGCCGTGTCCGCGTCGGACAGCACGGTGGTGGAACCGTCCAGCCCGGCGCGGTCGAGCCCGGGCATCGCGACCACCGCGGCCTGGTCGAGCAGCTCCTCCAGGCGCTGGCCCAGCTTGCGGTTGTAGAGCCGGATCACCAGCCGTAGTCGGGGGTTGAGCCGGCGGGCGGCCAGGGCGGCCCTGATGTTCGTCTCGTCGTCGTCGTACACGAGGGCGAGCGCCGCGGCCCGCTCCGCACCTGCCTGCCGCAGCGCCTCCTCCGTCGGCTCGGCGGCCTCCATCTCCTGGACCGGGAGCAGGAATTCGCCGCTGGAGCCGACGTCGTCCGCGCCGCCCGGCCGGTTCATCGCGGCGGACACCCGCCCGAAGAGCGCCGAGGCGCGCATACGGCTCGACGCCGCGGCCGGCTGCCGGCTCGCGGAGGCGCGGGAGGGCGGGACGAGGAGCGTCACCCGCTCCCCGTAGACGTCGTGCAGTTCGGCGGCGAGGCGGGTGGCCAGCGCATCGTCGCCGCAGACGATCATCTGCCCGGCGGGTGCGACGTGTTGGACCTGCTGAGGAAGTTGTGAGGACACAGCCCCAAGACTCTCCTGTCGGGGGCCGGGCGTGTGGCTCCCGAGACGATTTGCCGGGCACGAACACGTACTTCACGGTGGCGCGAGCCGTCAGGCGGCTGGGCGTCCGGGCGTCCAGGCGGCCGGGCCGTCGGGCTGTCGGGCCGCCGCGCCGCCCCCCCCCGCGGCGGCCCGGCGCCCCCGCCCG
>NZ_JBSGZO010000506.1:0-5790 GCF_053611045.1 Streptomyces sp. NPDC054841
GTCAGGCGCAGGTCCGCGGCGTCTCGGGCGTCTGGAAGGAACTGACGGACAACGTCAACTTCATGGCGTTGAATCTGACCTCCCAGGTACGCAACATCGCCCAGGTGACCACGGCCGTCGCCGACGGTGACCTGTCGAAGAAGATCACGGTGGACGCACGCGGCGAGATCCTGGAGCTGAAGGACACCATCAACACGATGGTCGACCAGCTGCGGGCCTTCGCCGACGAGGTCACCCGCGTCGCCCGCGAGGTCGGCACCGAAGGCAGCCTCGGCGGCCGCGCCCAGGTCCGCGGCGTCTCCGGCGTCTGGAAGGACCTCACCGACAACGTCAACTTCATGGCCGACAACCTCACCTCCCAGGTACGCAACATCGCCCAGGTCGCCACCGCCGTCGCCCAGGGCGACCTGTCTAAGAAGATCGACGTTGACGCGCGCGGCGAGATCCTGGAACTCAAGACGACCATCAACACGATGGTGGACACGCTCTCCTCGTTCGCCTCCGAGGTCACCCGCGTCGCCCGCGAGGTCGGCAGCGAAGGGCAACTGGGCGGCCAGGCCCGCGTCGAGGGCGTCTACGGGACGTGGAAGCGGCTGACCACGAACGTCAACGAGCTGGCCCTGAACCTGACCACCCAGGTGCGCGCCATCGCCGAGGTGGCCAGCGCGGTCACCCAGGGCGACATGTCCCGCTCCATCGCGGTCGAGGCGCAGGGCGAGGTCGCCGAGCTGAAGAACAACGTCAACCTCATGGTGGCCAACCTCCGCGAGACCACCCGCGCCAAGGACTGGCTCGAGTCCAACCTCACTCGTATGGCCGCCCTGATGCAGGGCCACCGCGACCTGGTGGAGGTCGCCGACCTGATCCTGCGCGAGCTGACACCGCTGGTGAATGCCCAGTTCGGCGCGTTCTTCCTGTCCGAGGCCGGTGCACCGCCCGGCGCAGGCCTGGAATTCATCGCCGGGTACGGCACCGACCAGGCCGGCAGCCGGGGACCACTCCCCGGAACCGGCACCCCGGGCCGCGGCCTGATCGCCCAGGCAGCCCAGGAGAAGCAGCGCATCATCATCGCGGACGCCCCGCCCGACTACATCACGATCAACTCCGGGCTCGGCTCGTCGCTGCCGCACAGCGTCGTCATCCTGCCGATTCTCTTCGAGGACCAGGTACTCGGCGTGATCGAGCTGGCCGCGCTCAGCAGGTTCAGCGACGTGCACCTGGCCTTCATCGACCAGTTCGCCAACACCATCGGTGTTTCGATCAACACCATCATCGCCAACTCCCGTACGGAGTCGCTGCTGTCGGAGTCGCAGCGGCTCACCGCCGAGCTGCGGATGCGCTCCGACGAGCTGCAGCGCTCCAATGCCGAGCTGGAGGAGAAGGCGGCGCTGCTCGCGACCGCCTCGCAGTACAAGTCGGAGTTCCTGGCGAACATGTCGCACGAGCTGCGCACTCCGCTCAACTCGCTGCTGATCCTGGCGCGGCTCCTCGCGGACAACCCCGACAGTCATCTGTCGGAGCAGGAAGTGCAGTTCGCCGCCACCATCCACCGCGCGGGCTCCGACCTGCTGCAGCTGATCAGCGACATCCTCGACCTGTCGAAGATCGAGGCGGGCCGGATGGACGTGCACCCGAAGCGGCTGCCGCTGAACAAGCTGCTCGACTACGTGCACGCCACGTTCCACCCGCTGACCGTGGACCGCGGGCTGAGCTTCGAGATCACCGTGGCCGACGACGTGCCACAGGAGCTGTTCTCCGACGAGCAGCGGCTCCAGCAGATCCTGCGCAATCTGCTGTCCAACGCGGTGAAGTTCACCACCACGGGTGGTGTGAAGCTGTGTGTCGACCGGGTGTCCGGGGAGCGCTTCGAGGAGGAGACGCTGAAGAAGGCGGAGGCCGTCGTCGCCTTCGCGGTCAAGGACACCGGGATCGGCATTCCGCCCGAGAAGCTTCCGGTGGTCTTCGAAGCCTTCCAGCAGTCCGACGGCACCACGAGCCGCAAGTACGGCGGTACGGGTCTCGGCCTGTCCATCAGCCGGGAGATCGCCGGGATGCTCGGCGGCCGGATCGTCGCCGAGAGCGAGCTGGGGGTCGGCTCCCAGTTCACCCTCTACATTCCGGCGCGCTACCCCGGCACCGCGGCCACGCCGGAAGCGGCGGCACTGCGGGTCACGGGCCCCCCTGCCACGGCCCCCGAACTCGAACCTGCCCCGGCTGCCGGGTCCGTCCCGGCTCCTCCCCCGCCCGCGCTCCCCGTGCAGCCGGAGCCGGTGCGGGCCGCCGCCGACTATGCGCCGGACACCGTGATCGGCAGTGCGGACAGTCTGGTCGGCTGGGCCGTGGCGCCCACGGAGGTCCGGGAGGACGCCTGGCCGGATACGACACGGCTCAAGGAGTGGCTGAGCGGACGCCCCGGCCGGGTGCTGACCGGACGCCTCATCCTCATCGTCGACGACGACATCCGTAATGTCTTCGCGCTCACGCACGTGCTGGGCCGCGTCGGCATCACGGTGAAGTACGCGGAGAACGGCCGCGAGGGCCTCGAGGTTCTGCAGCGGTTCCCCGATGTGTCGCTGGTTCTGATGGACATCATGATGCCCGAGATGGATGGTTACGAGACGATGCGAGCCATCCGGGGCACCCCCCGCCTCGCCCATCTGCCGATCATCGCGCTGACCGCCAAGGCCATGCCGGGAGACCGCGCCAAGGCGATCGACAGCGGTGCCTCCGACTACGTACCCAAGCCCGTGGACATCGACCACCTGCTGTCGGTCATCTGCGACCTGCTCGACCCGCGGGGCGCGCCCTCGGCACCGAAGCCGAATCCGGAGCGGGAACCTGAGCGGGAACTTGAGCAGGTGCAGGATCCCCTTCCGGAAACCGCCGAGGCACAGGCCACGATCGCCGAAGCCGATGGCGGTGGCGGTGGCGGTGGCCGTGACGAAGACGATGACGATGACGATGACGAGAATCGCCGAGGCAGAGGCCATGACCACCACCGCCCCTGACAAGTGCAGCATCCTCCTCGTCGACGACATGGAGGAGAACCTCATCGCGTTGGAGGCCGTGCTAGGCCCCCTCCACCAGCAGCTGGTACGCGCCTCCTCCGGGGAGGAGGCGCTGAAGGCGATGCTGCGCCAGGACTTCGCCGTCGTACTGCTGGACGTCCTGATGCCCGGCATGGACGGCTTCGAGACCGCCGCCAACATCAAGCGCCTCGACCAGACCAAGGACGTGCCCATCATCCTGCTGACCGGGACCGACGCCGACACGGACTACGCCTACCGGGGTTACGCGATCGGCGCCGCCGACTTCCTCACCAAGCCGTTCGACCCCTGGGTGCTGCGCACCAAGGTGAGCGTCTTCCTCGACCTGGACCGCAAGAACCGCCAGCTGGCGATGCAGGCCGAGCAGCTGCGGCGGCTTCTGGTGACCGACCGGACGCCCGTGGAGGCGGCGGGACCAGAGGAACGGCTGGCGGAGATCGCCGAAGAGCTCGCCCAGATCGAGCTACAGCTGCGCAACACGGAGGGCCCCGAGGCGGCCGGGCTCGCGAAGCGCACGGCCAAGCTTCGACGTGCGGTGAACAGCCTGCGGGTGCGGCACGCGGCCTGAGCTTGTCGTCAAGGTCCTCACCTCGAACGATGCCCGAACGGACCGCGGCGCGATCGCGGCGGCCGACGCGACGACCGCGGCGAAGGCGCCGCACATGGCAGCGGCTCCAGGTCGTCGTCCGCGCGTCGCGTCACATTCCCGGCGGCTGTGTCGTCCTCCTGCTGTGTCGTCCTACTGCGGAGACACCGTCCAGCAGAGAGCAGAGGAGAGACCCCATGCCGGCAGCCGGGGCAGCAAGCAACACAGCGACGCTCAACCGCTTCCACTCCGCCGTGAACAGCGGCGACCCGGAAATCATCTCGAAGGCCATCGACGAGTTCGTCGCACCGGACATGCTCTTCGACGCGCCGGTACCGACGGGCGTGGCGGGAGCGGAGGCTCTGAAGCGGGTGTGGGAGATGCTCCTGCGCGCGTTCCCCGACATCCACGTCGCCGTCGAGGAGACGATCGCGGAGGGCGACAAGGTCGTCTCCAGGAACACGGTGACCGGGACCCACCGGGGCGAGTTCCGGGGCCTGCCGCCCACCGGAAAGACCGTCACCTACAACGAGATCTTCATCTTCCGCTTCGCCGACGGGCGGATCGCCGAGATCCGGGGCGGTCGTCGACGTCCTCGCGCAGCTCCGCCAGCTCGGCGCCCTCCCGTCCTGACGAGGCGTATGAGCCGCCGACGTTGCCGACGCCGTCGGCGGCTCCGGTCGCGGCGGCGGGCGCGTCAGCCGGCCGAGGACGGCCGCGCCGGGTGTCCGGCACTCGGCGTGGGTACGGCGCGATGTAGACGCGCTGAACCTCGGCGGCATCGACATCCCGCGGCTGCGGCAGGTGCCGGCCGGGTTGCCGCAGCCCGAGGCCGCTGACGGGCGCCTGGTCCTGGCCGTGGATGTCAGTCACCGGCTTCGCCCAGTCGCCCCGACCAGCCCGGACCGGTTGTCTGCCACGTCCACGGTCGCAGCGGCCGCTCCTGTGAGTCGCAGCGGCCACTCCTGTGACCGGTGCGAACCGGCGCTGTCAGCCCCTCCCCCGCTGTCACGGAACCCGGGGCCGGGGAACTCGCGCCGCACGCCGGGGCATGAGCCGGAACGCAGAGCTGACATCGGACGTCGACGCGGATGCGCGGACCGCTCGGGCGTAGGCTTCGCTCAGCACGGACGCGGCGGGGGGCGGGAGCACATGACGGCTGGGACAGCACAGAGTTGGGGGGCGACCCTCGATTCGGTCGTGGTGTACGCGCAGGGCGCGGTCTGCCGCCGCCTGGCCCGTGGCAGCGTGCCGCCGGACGGCCGGGTGAGGGTGACGGGACTGCCCCGCTCGCTGGACCCCGGCTCACTGCGGGCCCGTGTCCTTCGCACCCCCGAGGTGCGCGTCACCGAGGCCCGGGTGGAGGTCGAAGCCGAGCCCCTCGGTTCCGGCACGCCCGACGACTTGCGACGCGAGGTCGAACGGCTGCGCGACGAGTACGCGGCGGCGGAGGGCCGCCGGGACCGGCAGCTGAGCCTGATCGAGGAGGTCAGGGCTCTGCGCCCGGTGCCGCCGGCCCGCAGGCGCGAGGACCCGCACCGCCGCACCTCGGTCGACGCGTGGCTGATGCTCGCCGACTTCGTCGACGAGCGGCTGACAGGACTGCATACGCGCCTCGTCGAGTTGGAGGAGGCGCTGCGCCTCGTCGAGCACGAGCTCACCGTCGCTGCGGACAGGCTCGCCCGCGCCTCCACCGACGCGCCGTCAGCGCATGTGGCGACCACGGTCTCCGCGGTCCTGACCCTCGACGGCACGAGTGACGCGGAAGTGGAGCTGGAGCTGGAGTACGGGGTGCCGGGCGCCGTCTGGGTGCCGGCCTACCGTCTCACCCACCGTCAGGGCGACGGCAGCGGCCGTCTGGTGCTGCGCGCTTCGGTCGCCCAGCGCACCGGCGAGGACTGGACCGGCGTGCGCATCGCCTTGGCCACCGCCGACCTGCGGCGCCGCACCGACCTGCCGAGGCTCCGCTCGATCCGGATCGGACGCCGTCAGCCCGCCCCCACGCCTTCTGGCTGGCGCGAGCCTCCGGCGGGGCTCGCGGACCTGTTCTCCGGATACGACTCGGCGGGCCCTCCTCCTGCCACGACCGCCGCACCGGCGGTTGTCGGGGCCGGCCCCGTTCCGCCACCGCCGCCACCGCCGCCGGCACCTCAGGGC
>NZ_JBSGZO010000507.1:0-5783 GCF_053611045.1 Streptomyces sp. NPDC054841
GGTCTCCTCCTGTGAGGAGACGGCGGCCCGTTGCCGTGGCGGCCCGTGTCCGTGTCCGTGCGCGGCCCGGTCCCCCACCGGCCGCGCTCCGCGCGTGATGCGCCGGCTACCCGAACCGGCCCTCGACGTAGTCCGCCGTCCGCGGGGCCGCAGGCGACGAGAACATCGCCGGTGTGGGACCGTGCTCGACGATCGCGCCCGGGGTGCCCTGCTCCGCGAGAAAGAAGGCGCACTGGTCGGAAACGCGGGCCGCCTGCTGCATGTTGTGGGTGACGATCACGATCGTCACCTCGTGGGCCAGTTCCCTGATGGTCTCCTCGATACGGCGCGTGGAGGTGGGGTCCAGGGCCGAGCAGGGCTCGTCCATCAGCAGCACCTTGGGGCGTACGGCCAGGGAGCGCGCGATGCACAGACGCTGCTGCTGGCCGCCGGAGAGCGCGCCGCCGGGCTGACGGAGACGGGAGAATCCGGCGACGCCGAGCGCCTGGTTGGCGCGGTAGGTGAGGAAGACGCCGACCAGCAGCATGATGGCCAGCACGACGGCACCGCTGCCGCGGGCACCTCCCCGGAACAGCCGGTCCCCGAGCTCTCCCCCGCCGCGCAGGGCGCGGGGCGTGTCCGCCGCGTCCGCGGGGTCCGGTGCGGGCTCGGACGGGCCGGTGAGCCCCGGCATGACGACCGTCATCGGGCACCCGCCCCGGCCCTGATGGCGGCGCGCGCAAGGGCGTTGGACGCGAAGCCGTGGCCGTCGTCGTCCTGCTCCGCACATGTGGACGCCGGTTCCGCGGCGCCGCGCAACGGCACTCCGCGCAGCCGGGGCCTGCTGGGCATCCCCTCGGCCAGCCGGGCCACGGGAACGGCCGCCAGGAACTGGCTGAGGTTGTACTGGCACTCGCGCTGGCGCAGATAGGGCCTGCCCGCGACCGCGACGGCCCGCCCGTCGAGCTCGAGGCGCCATGTCCAGCTGCCCGCCGTGTCCGGCATGGAGAGCAGCACACGGGCCTCGGCGACCTTCTCACGCAGTTCGATCATCGCGGCAGCGCATTCCTCCGGGCCGGCGAACGCTTCGGCGCTGCGTCCCAGTTCGCGGTTGTTCGCCCCGATCAGCCGCCACCCGACCGGCTTCTCCTCCTCAGGTCTCTGCGGCGATACGCGCATCACGTACAAGAACCGTGGCCGAACCGTCGAAACCACCCCCTCTCGTCGTCCGTCCATGTGCTCTGCACGTGTGGCGGAAAAGCCCTCCCCGAGCGCACCTGACGCTCGCGGGTTGTGTAGGGCCTGTATGCAAGGCGAGGTGAAGGCCGAACGGAGGGAAAATGAATGGGAAGCTCCGGGGAACTCAAGGTAATCGTGATCACGGTTCCGGTGACGCTGCGCGGCCTCCGCCCCGGCCCCGCACCACCGGCGGCCCCTGGAAACCCGTGACCTGCGGAAGCGGAATCACCTGGCCCGCCTGCGGCAGACTGCCGGGATGGATGTGATCATCAGACCGCTGGAGCCGCAGGAGCACGACGTCCTCGGCGAACTCACCGCACAGGCGTATCTCGGGGACGGCCTGCTGGACTTAGGGGAGCAGGATCCTTATCTCGCCGTGCTGCGGGATGTGTCCGGACGCGCCGCGCAGTCCGAGGTGCTGGTCGCCGTCGACGGCTCGGGGCGCCCGCTCGGCGGCGTGGCGTTCACGGCGGGCGGGAGGCCGTACGCCGATGTCGCGGGGGACGGCGAGGCCGAGTTCCGGATGCTGGCCGTCGCCGCCGAGGCCCGGGGGCGTGGTGTGGGCGAGGCTCTCGTCAAAGCGTGCATCGAGCGGGCCCGGGCCCTCGAGGGGTGCCGCCGGCTGGTGCTGTCGACCCAGCAGCGGATGCGTGGCGCCCACCGCATCTATGAGCGTCTGGGCTTCGTACGAACCCCGGAGCGGGACTGGAAACCGGCGGCCGGCCGCAATCCCCTGCTGACGTACGCACTTGAGCTCTGAGGGGTGAGCCACGCCACCGCGACACAACATGTGGGGGGCGCAGCATCGACCCGCCCCTACATGTATGCTCGACTCCGTTGCCGCAGCAGGGGAATCCGGTGGAAATCCGGAACTGTCCCGCAACGGTGAGTTGGTCTGCATTCGCTCCTTTGCATACCCACGAGTCCGAGGACCTGTCGGCAACGCACCCGGTCCGTCCGGCCCGGGTGCCGACACGTCCGGGCCTCGCGGAACAGGCCGGTGGACGCGGCGCACCGGCTCTCAGACGCGTGCGCCCGTGCCCCTGCGCCCCGCCGGCCCCCAGCCGAGCGAGGGAGAGCACCCCGTGACCATCGCGCCGCCCGATCCTGCTTCAACGAAGCTCACCGACGGGCCAGGTACCGCGCTGCTGCGGACCCTTACCGACCTCACCGCCGATCTCCCCGACACCGACCCGGGCCGCGTCGCCGCCGCCGCGCTCCGGGGCCGTCACGCGGGCTCGGACGAGGCCGAACTGCGCGAGCTGGCCACCGAAGCGGCCGCCGGCCTGATCTCGGAGGACCCGGCCTACTCACGGCTCGCGGCCCGGCTGCTCACCCTCACCATCGCGGAGGAGGCGGCCTCACAGGGGGCGGCCGCCTTCTCCGGCTCGGTCGCCGTCGGCCACCGCGAGGGCCTGATCGCGGACCGCACAGCCGCGTTCGTACAGACCCACGCCGGGCGCCTCGACACGCTCATCGACCCCGCCGGCGACGACCGCTTCGGCTACTTCGGCCTGCGCACCCTCTACAGCCGCTATCTCCTCCGGCACCCGATCACCCGCAAGGTCATCGAGACGCCGCAGCAGTTCATGCTGCGCGTAGCCGCCGGCCTGGCGGAGGACGACTCGGTCCGGGCCCTCGACGAAGTCGCCTCGCTGTACGGGATGATGAGCCGGCTGGACTACCTGCCGTCCTCCCCCACCCTCTTCAACTCCGGCACGCGCCACCCCCAGATGTCGTCCTGCTATCTGCTGGACTCCCCGCTGGACGAGCTGGACTCCATCTACGACCGCTACCACCAGGTCGCGAGGCTGTCGAAGCACGCGGGCGGCATCGGCCTCTCCTACTCCCGCATCCGCTCCCGCGGTTCGCTGATCCGCGGCACCAACGGCCACTCCAACGGCATCGTGCCGTTCCTGCGGACGCTGGACTCCTCGGTCGCCGCCGTGAACCAGGGCGGCCGCCGCAAGGGCGCGGCCTGCGTCTACCTGGAGACCTGGCACGCGGACATCGAGGAGTTCCTGGAGCTGCGCGACAACACGGGCGAGGAGGCGCGCCGTACGCACAACCTCAACCTGGCGCACTGGATCCCCGACGAGTTCATGCGCCGGGTGAACGCGGACGCCGAGTGGTCGCTGTTCTCACCGGCCGACGTGCCCGAACTGGTCGACCTCTGGGGCGACGACTTCGACGCCGCCTACCGCAAGGCGGAGGCCGCCGGGCTCGCGCGCAAGACGATCCCGGCCCGTGACCTCTACGGCCGCATGATGCGCACCCTCGCCCAGACCGGCAACGGCTGGATGACGTTCAAGGACGCCTCGAACCGGACCGCGAACCAGACCGCCGAGCCCGGCACGGTCGTCCACTCCTCCAACCTGTGCACCGAGATCATCGAGGTCACGAACGACGGCGAGACGGCGGTCTGCAACCTCGGTTCGGTCAACCTCGGCGCCTTCGTCGAAGAGGGAGCCGACGGCGCGGAGATCGCCTGGGAGCGGCTGGACGAGACCGTCCGTACGGCCGTGACCTTCCTCGACCGGGTCGTCGACATCAACTTCTACCCGACCGAGCAGGCCGGCCGCTCCAACGCCAAGTGGCGCCCGGTGGGCCTGGGCGCGATGGGTCTCCAGGACGTCTTCTTCAAGCTGCGGATGCCGTTCGACTCGGCCGAGGCCCGGGCCCTTTCGACGCGGATCGCCGAGCGGATCATGCTGGCGGCGTACGAGGCGTCCTGCGACCTCGCCGAGCGCAGCGGCCCGCTGCCCGCCTGGGAGCAGACCCGCGCGGCGCGCGGCGTTCTGCACCCCGATCACTACGGCGCTGCCGTGGAGCTCAACTGGCCCGAGCGCTGGGCGGCGCTGCGCGCCCGGATCGCCGCGACCGGGATGCGCAACTCGCTCCTCCTCGCCATCGCGCCGACCGCGACCATCGCCTCGATCGCGGGCGTGTACGAGTGCATCGAGCCGCAGGTCTCCAACCTCTTCAAGCGCGAGACGCTGTCCGGCGAGTTCCTGCAGGTCAACTCCTACCTGGTGGACGACCTGAAGAAGCTGGGCGTGTGGGACGCGCAGACCCGTGAGGCGCTGCGCGACTCCAGCGGCTCGGTGCAGGGCCTGAACTGGATCCCGGCGGATGTGCGCGAGCTGTACCGCACGGCGTGGGAGATCCCGCAGCGCGGCCTCATCGACATGGCCGCCGCCCGCACGCCGTTCCTGGACCAGTCGCAGTCGCTGAACCTCTTCATGGAGACGCCGACCATCGGCAAGCTCTCCTCGATGTACGCGTACGCCTGGAAGCAGGGCCTGAAGACGACGTACTACCTGCGCTCCCGCCCGGCGACCCGGATCGCCCGCGCCGCGTCCGGCACCGCGGCCGCCGCCGCACCCATCCCCGTACAGCAGGCGGCCCCCGACGCCGACGCGATCGCCTGCTCCCTTGAGAACCCCGAGTCCTGCGAGGCCTGCCAGTAATGACCACCGCGAACGACAGCAAGGCCGAGAAGAATCTTCTCGACCCGGGCTTCGAACTGACTCTCCGCCCCATGCGTTACCCGGACTTCTACGAGCGCTACCGGGACGCGATCAAGAACACGTGGACCGTGGAGGAGGTCGACCTCCACTCCGACGTCGCCGACCTCGCCAAGCTCTCCCCCGGTGAGCAGCATCTGATCGGCCGTCTGGTCGCCTTCTTCGCGACCGGCGACTCGATCGTCGCGAACAACCTGGTGCTGACGCTCTACAAGCACATCAACTCCCCCGAGGCGCGCCTGTACCTGTCGCGGCAGCTCTTCGAGGAGGCCGTGCACGTCCAGTTCTATCTGACGCTGCTGGACACCTACCTCCCGAATCCGGAGGACCGCGCCGCCGCCTTCGACGCGGTCGAGAACATCCCCTCGATCCGCGAGAAGGCCCAGTTCTGCTTCAAGTGGATGGCCGCCCTCGATGGGGAAGGGGGGGTGGAGAAGATCGAGCGGCTGGAGACGAAGGCCGACCGCCGCCGCTTCCTGCTGAACCTGATCTGCTTCGCGGCCTGCATCGAGGGGCTGTTCTTCTACGGCGCCTTCGCGTACGTGTACTGGTTCCGCTCCCGGGGCCTGCTGCACGGCCTGGCGACCGGGACGAACTGGGTCTTCCGCGACGAGACGATGCACATGAACTTCGCCTTCGAGGTCGTGGACACGGTCCGCAAGGAGGAGCCGGAGCTCTTCGACGACGAACTCCAGCAGCAGGTCACCGACATGCTGCGGGAGGCCGTCGAGGCGGAGCTGCAGTTCGGCCGCGATCTGTGCGGTGACGGCCTGCCGGGCATGAACACCGAGTCGATGCGCGAGTACCTGGAGTGCGTGGCCGACCAGCGGCTCACCCGGCTGGGCTTCGCCCCGGTCTACGGTTCGCAGAATCCGTTCTCCTTCATGGAGCTCCAGGGCGTCCAGGAGCTGACGAACTTCTTCGAGCGTCGCCCGTCGGCGTATCAGGTGGCGGTCGAGGGCTCGGTCGACCTGGACGAGGACTTCTGACCGCTCGGCCGGACACGTGCGGGCGGGGGCCCGGACCGGGTGACGGTCC
>NZ_JBSGZO010000508.1:0-5750 GCF_053611045.1 Streptomyces sp. NPDC054841
GCTCGACCGTGTGAGCTGCTTCAGCGTGTGCTCCAGACGGCGCACGGCGGATCGGGCGTCGTCCGACGGCACGGCGGACAGCTCGCCGATCGGGGCGCGGACCCGGGCGGTCGCGTCGTCGGTGCGGTCCAGTTCCTGTTCGGTCCAGGCCGTGCGGATGACGCACCGGGCGCGCTCGTCCAGCACGTCGGCGCCGAGGGCCTCGAACGCGGCGTTCGCCTTGTCGAGCAGGACGACCGCCTCACGGCGGACGCTGGCCGCTTCCTCACCGGTCCGGGAGCCGCCGTCATCCTCCGCCTCGTCGTCCTCGTCGTCGTATTCGTACAGGTCGTCGAGGAGCAGCTCGGCCGTCTGCGCCCACGTACGTGCGCGCTCCAGCAGAAGTTCGGCCTCGTCGACGTCGCCGTCACCGTCGCCGTCGACAGCCGAGAGCGCCTTCGCCATCAGGTTCCTCGCGGCGTCGGACTCCCCTTCCCTGGCCTCGAGCCACGCCAGAGAGCGCAGCGAGCGGGCCAGGAGGACCAGCTCGCCCACGGCCTCCCACAACTCGACCGCACGGTGGTACGCGGCGACGGACTCGTCCTGCATGCCCGCGGCCGAGAGGCACTCGGCGGCGAGGGTGGCCAACTGGGCGTGCGGGCGCTGGTGTTCCCAGCCCTTGGCCACCTCGGCGGCGAGCAGATACTGCTCCGCGGCGGCCCGGTGGTCGCCGAGGCTGCGCAGGTTCCGCGCGAGCGTCTCCCGTGTCTGCACGGCGCGATCGTCGCCGTGCTCCAGCAGATCCGGCAGCGCGGACTCCAGCACTTCGGCCGCTTCGGCAGCCCGTCCTGTCTCGCCGTAGGCCTGGGCGAGGACCAGGCGGGCATAGGCCCCGGCGCCGGCGACGTCCCCCGCCGCGTCGAACCAGTGCGCCGCCTCCAAGGCGTAGAGCGCCGCCTCTGCCTCCTTGCCGTCCTGCTCGTACAGGATCTCGGCGAGGGTGAGCCGGAGCCGCCCCAGCTCATCCGGCTCGACGAGCTCGGCGCCGTGCGCGAGGGCGGCGCGTGCCATTTCCTCGGCCTCCTGCGGGCGGCGCAGCATCAGCAGCAACCGGGCACGGCGGCTCAGCGGTTCTGCGGCGTCCCATGGACGGCCGGCGTCGATACTGTGCGCGGCCGCCGAGGCGAACAGCTCGTCCGCCCGCTCCACGTCGCCGGTCCGCCAGGCCTGTTCGGCCCGCAACTGCTCGGCGTCGGTGAGCAGATCTCCCAGCTCACCGCCCTCCTGCGTGGCCGCACCGGCGAACTGGGCGACGACCGCGGCCAGATCGGAGTCGAAACGCGCATGATCGAGGACGAGATCGCCGTCACTCGTGTCCTGCAGGGCCGGCTGGAGCTTCACCGTGGACAGGGCGACCGTCGCGATGCGCCGGGTCCTGGTGGGGTCGGCCGTGTCCAGCGCCTGCGCCGATGCCGTGGCCGTCGCCAGCAGCTTCCTGATCTCGTCGGGCTCCGCCGCCGAGTGCGCGGCCGCGTACACCACCCTGAGCTCGTTGAGCGCCGCCCGGCTGGGGTCACCGGCCGCCCGGTAGGCGGCGACGGTCTGCTCGAAGAGGCCGCGGACGCCGTCCTCGCCCGCGTACCCCGCGCGGACCGCGCGGCGCTCCAGTATGTCGGCGGCCAGCGGCGGGTCGGGGGCCTCGTCCCGTTCGGCAAGAAGGGCATCGATCCTGTCCCACACGGACGATGCCTTCGGGTGCCCTTGGGCGCGGAGCCCGCGCGCCTCGGCCACGAGATCGGACAGCGACCGCTGCGACTGCGCCCCCTGCTTCGACTGCACACCGTGCGGTGCCGGGGCCTTGGAGGGCGCAGCAGTGGTGAGCGCCGCCGCACGCACGCCCAGGGGCAGGCGGTCCGCAAGCGGCCGGCGCGCGCGCCTGTCGGACAGCCGGCGGGACACCACGTCACTGCCGTTGCGTGCGTCGAAGCGGCCCGCGATCGATGTGGCCTCGGTGTCGAGGATGTCGTACAGCTCGCGCACCGTGCGCTGCTGTCCAGCGAACGCGACCGCGGGCTGTGTCTCCAGGCCGAGGGCCAGCAGGCGCTGGAGCAGTACGAGCGTTCCGGTGAACATCTCCAGTCGCGCCCACGGGTTGCCGTCCGCCGTGAGGTGCGCGGCGTGCTCGGCGAGCAGTTCGAGGCCGCGGCCCTCGTTGCCGGTCAGTGCGCAGAACTCGATGTGCAGACCGATCGACGGCAGCAGGCTCTCGTTGTCCCGTGCCATGCGGTAGCCGCGCAGGTGGTTCGTGCGGGCCTCGTCCGTGCGTCCGGTCCGCAGCAGCGGCAACAGCGACTTGGCGAGGACCCGGTGCGGCTCCTCCAGGCAGGTGGAGCGGCCGGCGAGGACCGGCTCCCAGACCTGCAGAGCCTTCTCGTCCTGGCCCTGGTTCAGCCAGTAGTACCCCTGATCGTTGAGCTCGCAGGCGTGGCAGTTGGCCATCTGGTCGCGGTCCGCGGCGGTCCATGCGGCGAACGCGCGCGCTGCCCGCTCGGTGTCACCGGTGTCGTCGGCGAGTTCGAACTCGGCCTGCCGGACGGCTCGTTCGCTGTAGCCGCCGACGCGGTACCGGCGTTCCATCTCGGCGAGCCACTTCTCCATGCTCGCGAGCGGCATCTCCGGCAAGGAGAGCATGCCGGAGCTGACCCACTTGAACATCCAGTGGAAGGTGTAGGTGTCGCCGGAGTCGAACGCGGAGGGGTCCTGGTCCCATTCCTGCAGGAGCTGGGCGAACGGGACCATCATCTTGCCCCGTTCGGTGCTGTACTCGTACGCCTTGATCAGGCCGAACAACGCCTGGCGGAGCAGGTCGCGGTCACCGGTCGACTCGGCGGCCGCGACGAGTTCCTCGGCGCGCGCGTTGCGCAGGAGGCCGTTGGGCGCGGACGCGTTCTCCCACAGGGCGCGGCGGATGTCCTCGGGGGGCGGGCTGGTGGTCACTTGTCGCCCTCCTCGGACGCGGCGGCCTGAGCGGCGATCGGATGTGTGGCCCATTCCAGGAGGCTCAGGAAGGCCCGGTTGAGCAGTGAGGTGTCGGCGGGGCGCAGCGGGCGCTGGGCCATCAGCAGAGCCTGGCCGTACAGCGACTCGACGGCGGTGCCCGCCAGTTCGGGATCGGTGATGGCGGCGATGCGGCGCACCAGGGGGTTGTTGTGGTTGAGGACGAGCCGGGCGCGCGGTGCCGCGCCGCGCAGTGCGCCGAGGATGTCGCTCCACAGGTTGTCGGCGTTCTCCTCGGCTGCCGCGCGGTCCCGCTCGTGGCGGGCCTCGCGGTCGTCGAGGAACAGCGCCGGCACGGTCACGGGCTGGAAAGCCCGCAGTGCCACATCGCAGGCGAGCGCGTCGAGGCGGGTCCGGGCCGTGGCGAGGAAGGCGGCGAGGGCCAGTTCCTGCTGGGGTTCGACCGGGTCGAGATGTGCGGTGACCGCGCTCGCGTCGAGTTCACTGACGGTGACATCGTCCATGATCCGCGGGAGCAGGGCGATCAGATCGGCGTCGTAGGTGTATCCGCCGTTGACGATGCCGAGGCCGTGTGCGGCCGCGATGGGCGAGACCTGACGGAACTCCTCGACGGTGCACGTGAAATGGACCTGGGGGTGCGTGCGGACGAACTCGTCCAGCGTGACGCGGCCGTCGCTGGTCTCGAACGGCAGCCACGGCAGCATCAGCGCGAACAGCTCCGCGTCGTGCCGGGCCATGGACTTGACGCCCAGGTGGTGCACGGTGAGAAACGCGGCGAGACGATCGGGGTCGCCTGCGGCGAGCTCGGCGAGCCACTCGCGGATACGGACGCCCAGCGCTTCCCGTACGGCGGCGAGCGTCTCGTCGTCGTAGAGGTTCTCCCGGGAGGCGGTGGGACGAAGCGTGTCGGTGTCGAGGACGACCCGGACGAAGAACGCCCAGTCCGGCAGCAGGTTGTCCGCCCGGTCGGTGAGGAGCATGCCCTTCAAGTAGACGCGGTGGGCCGCCCGGTGGGCGGGGCTCGTCGCGGTGGGCAGGACATAGGCGACCCCGCGCACCCCGGCGACGGGCAGGTCCAGGTCGATGGAGTCGAGCGGGCTGAAGCCGAAGACGCGCGAGCAGTGCCCGGCGAGCGCGACGCGGCGGGCGGTGGGCGTCGGGTGGGCCCGGTCCCAGACGGCGGGCCGCTCGGTCAGGGGGCGGTCGGTGGCGTCCGGGCCGGTGAAGGTGACGTCGTGGGGCAGCAGCGAACCGAAATCCGCGGCGAGTTCGGCGACGCGCTGGGGGTCGGTCCACTCCGTGGCCCCGGGCCGCGGCTCCAGCCGGACGGTGGTTCCCGGCTCCGGCCGGGCCTCGTGCGGCAGGGTCCTCACCGTGTACGAGCCGTCGTCGCTCGCCAGCCATTCGACCGGCGGCTCTCCGGGCTTGCGGGCGGACCGCGACACGACGCGGATCTGCCGGGCCACCACGAAGCAGGCGAGCAGCCCGATGCCGAACTGGCCCAGGAATTCCTGCCGGGCGTTCTCCAGGCCGTCGCGCTTGGAACTGCGGCCGATGGTGGCGAGCAGCGTGTGCAGCTCGTCGGAGGTCAGACCGACGCCGCTGTCCTCCATGACGACGGCGTCGCCCGTGGCCGTGAGGCGGATGCTCATGGGCGCCGACGGGTCGTCGGCCAGGCGTGCGGTGACGGCGTCCACCGCGTTCTGGAGCAGTTCGCGGACGTAGACGCGGGGGCTGGAGTAGAGGTGGTGGGAGAGCAGGTCGACAAGACCCCGCAGGTCCACCTGGAAGGTGTTGACCGCCGCCGGCAACGCCTGGTCGCCGTCGGACGACGCGCCGACCGGTTCGGAGGATTCGGGCACGGAAAGGTTCATGGGCACAGGGGGCGACCTCACGGCTCCGAAGTGGCGGCCGCAGGCGCGGGGTCGGGCGATCGCGGGGTCCCCCCCTCACGAATCGCGATGTGGCCCGGCCCCGCCCTGGGCGGCGCGGGCATGCGTGTGTACACGTGCCTGCACGGCCCAGGAGGAGGACCCGGAATTGATGACCATGGTAAGGACGGGCACTGACAATGCCCAGGGACTTTCACTGCGGGGCCCTCCTGCCTCCGGGTCGGCGTCCGCGCAGCGACCCGGCCGTGCTGCCTGTCCGCTCGCGCAGCAGGATCCGCAGGGTGTTGGCGTGCTCGTACCCGGCCTTGCGCGCGATGGACTCGAGCGAGAGGTCCGTCGTGCGCAGCGGGTGCGAGGCCTGCTCGACGCGCAGGTCCTGCACGAAGCGCAGGGTGAGGTCCCGAGCACCCGGCGGACCGTTCACTGCAGGGCTGCCTCCCGGCGGCAGCGCTCTGTTCGGCTCCCTGCCGCCGGTGACGCTGCGCCAGGACGGCAGGTGGCGCAGGCAGATGGCGCGAGCCTTCGACGACCTGGCCGCGGACCTCGCTTCCGGAACCAAGGTCGAGCCCCGCAGTACCGGGGGGAGGAGATAGCCCTGCACCTGGGCATCGCCCGGGCCGAGGCGCTCACCCGCAACCGGCCGCGTCTCCTGCAGGAGGTGCTGGCCGGCCTGCCCGAGGACCGCCGCGATTTCGACTGGGACGCCTGCTAGTGCCGTGGCCGGAAAGGTTTGCCGGGAAGCTCGCGGCGTCCGGTGCATGGGGTCTCCCCAGGCCCGAAGGGCCGAGGGGACGCATCGCAAGGCGGAGCATCGCCCTCGTACTGGACGTAGTTGGGTGACGCGACAACGCAGCGAGGTGC
>NZ_JBSGZO010000509.1:0-5748 GCF_053611045.1 Streptomyces sp. NPDC054841
CTCTTTGACAGCGCACCGAGAAAGGGAGGAAAGTTGAAATAGGTTGTAAGTCCGATTGGCGATAAGTGCTCGGAGGTGCATGGGAATGCGCCGCAGGATCGTTGCCGCACTCGCGGCAGGGGCCGCAGGGCTCGCGCTTGGTGTCATGCCGACCACCGGGGCTTTCGCCTCGAGCGACGGCAGGGCCGATTACGGCTGCTCCGACTGGCGGGGCTGGGACCGTTGCGACCATCACGACCACGACAACTTCTTCTTCCACCACAGGAACTTCGACCACAGGAATTTCGACGATTTCAACGACGTGGTGGTCATCTTTGTCGGGCTGAGGTAATCCCGGTCACCGCAGCCATGTCGTCGGCGCGCCAATGAACAGGCGCGCCAATGAACAGGGGTGCCGATAAACGGGCGCGCCGAAGAAGCCGAAGAACAGGTGCGCCAATGAACAGGAGGGGCAAAGGGCCCGGCCGGTCCCGGCAAGCAGGACACCGGTAGGGCCCCGTCACATCGAGAGGGCTCCACACCGAGAGGATCCGGTGACACCGGAAGGGCCCCGCCCATCGCTGGACGGGGCCCTTCCGCTTCGGCTGGCTAGCCGCCGCACTGGCACGGCGCGCCCGACTGGCAGCCGCAGCCGCAGCCGGAGCCGCAGCCGCAGGCGCCCAGCAGTGGAAGGCGAAGGGGCGGGACCGGCACTTCGACAGGCGCTTCCTGCCGGGGGTCGGTCGTGGGGGAGTCGGCCATGGGATCCTCCTCAAAGGCGTACCTGTGTCGCCTCTCCCCATTGCATGCCCACTCCGCCCGGCGCATCAACGGCGCACGGAGGCCAGGCTCCCCCGACCGCGTCTTACGCGCCCTCGACCTGCGTGTCCGCCTGAAGATCGTCCGCGTGCTCGCCCGTCACCAGGTAGACCACGCGCTTGGCCACCGCGACCGCGTGGTCGGCGTACCGCTCGTAGTAGCGACCGAGCAGGGTGACGTCGACCGCCGTCTCGATGCCGTGCTTCCAGCGCTCGTCGATCAGGTGCGTGAAGAGAGTGCGGTGCAGCAGGTCCATCTCGTCGTCGTCCGTCTCCAGCTGGAGGGCCAGATCGACGTCCTTGGTGATGATGACCTCGGCCGCCTTCGCCATCAGGCGCTGCGCGAGCTGGCCCATCTCCAGGATCGTGGCGTGCAGGTCCTGCGGAACCGCCGTGGCGGGGAAGCGCAGCCGGGCCAGCTTGGCCACGTGCTGGGCCAGGTCGCCGGAGCGCTCCAGGTCCGCGCTCATCCGCAGGGAGGTCACCACGATCCGCAGGTCGGTCGCGACCGGCTGCTGCCGGGCCAGCAGGGCTATCGCCCTGGCCTCCAGGTCGTGCTGCAGATCGTCGACCTTCTGGTCGGCGGCGATCACGCTTTCGGCAAGCTTGAGATCGGCGTCGAGCATGGCCGTCGTGGCGCGCCCGATCGCCGACCCGACCAGCCGGGCCATCTCGACCAGGCCCTCGCCGATCGAGTCCAGTTCCTCGTGGTACGCGTCCCGCATGGGGGTGTCCCTCTCTTGAAGCCTTCGGGGGTCCGGGTGGGGCTGAGACCCCCACGCTCCCACGTTCGGTCCGTAACGCGTCCGGATCCTCCCTCCCAAGTGAACCGTCACTTTCCCCTCGGTGAACTCTGAGCGACGACTGTCCAAGCTGCCACCCGGATGGCTGGGAGAGCGTCCACGAGCACGCATAACCTGGATGCATGGACGTGAACGCGGCGGTCGCCGCATTGGCTGCGATCGCCGGGGTGTGCACCGGCGTGATCGCCATGCTGGCGTTCCGCTGGAGCGAGCGCGACCAAGCCAGGCCCACCCGCACATCCCTGCACACGGACGCCGTGCTTCCGCCCGGCGTCGACACCGTGCTGTCCGTGCTCCGCTCCTCCGCGGTCGTCCTCGACGAGAGCGACTCCGTGGTCAAGGCCAGCTCCGCCGCGTATGCGCTCGGCCTGGTCAGGGGCGGGAAGCTGGCCGTCGAGCCGATGCTGCACATGGCCCGCGAAACCCGGCGCGACGGTGAGATACGGCAGGTCGAGCTCGACCTGCCGCGCCGCGGCACCGGCCGGGGCGAAGCCCTGGCCGTCTCGGCCCGGGTCGCCCCGCTCGGCTCCCGGCTCGTGCTGCTCCTCGTCGAGGACCTCACCGAAGCCCGTCGTATCGAAGCGGTACGACGCGACTTCGTCGCCAACGTGAGCCATGAGCTCAAGACTCCCGTCGGCGCGCTCTCCCTGCTCTCCGAGGCGGTCATGGACGCCTCGGACGACCCCGAGGCGGTCACCCGCTTCGCCGGCCGTATGCAGATCGAGGCGACCCGGCTCACCAACCTCGTACAGGAGCTCATCGACCTCTCCCGGGTGCAGAACGACGACCCGCTGGAGGACGCCGAGCCCGTACGGGTGGACGAACTGGTCGCCGAGGCCATCGACCGCTCCCGGCACACCGCGTCCACCAAACAGATCACCATGGCCGCCGGCGGCGCCGCGGACCTGCACGTCTGGGGCAACCGCGGCCAGCTTGCCGCCGCCCTCGGCAACCTCGTCGAGAACGCCGTCAACTACTCCCCGGCCCGCACCCGTGTCGGCATAGCCGCACGCCGCGTCCCCGCGCCCGGCGGTGAGGCGATCGAGATCGCCGTCACCGACCAGGGAATCGGCATCTCCGAGAAGGACCGCGAGCGCATCTTCGAGCGCTTCTACCGCGTCGACCCGGCCCGCTCCCGGGCGACCGGCGGTACGGGCCTGGGCCTGGCCATCGTCAAGCACGTGGCCGCCTCGCACGGCGGGGAGGTCACGGTGTGGAGCACCGAGGGACAGGGCTCCACCTTCACCTTGCGGTTGCCGGAGGCCGGCTCCGTCCGGGACCGTACGCACATCCAGGTCGCCGACGACGCCGACGACGGACCGTACGACTCGGATCCCGATTCCCGTCCCCATCCCGATCCCGATCCCGCCCCCGATCTCGATTCGGATCCCGAATCGGATCCCGAAGCCCACCCCGGTCCCGATCCTCGGACCACCACACGCGAACCACTGCCTGCCCCGGAGGTCCTTCCGTGACCCGAGTGCTTGTCGTCGAGGATGAGGAATCCTTCAGCGACGCTCTTTCCTACATGCTCCGCAAGGAGGGCTTCGAGGTCGCCGTCGCGACCACCGGGCCCGAGGGGCTCGACGAGTTCGAGCGCAACGGAGCCGACCTCGTCCTGCTCGACCTGATGCTGCCCGGACTGCCCGGCACCGAGGTCTGCCGCCAGCTGCGCGGCCGGTCCAACGTCCCGGTCATCATGGTGACCGCGAAGGACAGCGAGATCGACAAGGTCGTCGGCCTGGAGATAGGAGCCGACGACTACGTGACCAAGCCCTTCTCCTCGCGGGAACTGGTCGCCCGCATCCGCGCGGTCCTGCGCCGCCGCGGCGAGCCGGAGGAGGTCACCCCGGCCGCGCTCGAGGCCGGCCCGGTCCGTATGGACGTCGACCGCCACGTCGTCACCGTCTCCGGCGGCAAGGTCGACCTCCCGCTCAAGGAGTTCGACCTCCTGGAGATGCTCCTGCGCAACGCGGGCCGCGTCCTGACCCGCATGCAGCTGATCGACCGCGTCTGGGGCGCGGACTACGTGGGCGACACCAAGACCCTCGACGTCCACGTCAAGCGCCTCCGCGCCAAGATCGAGCCGGACCCGGGCGCGCCGCGCTACCTGGTGACGGTCCGTGGCCTGGGCTACAAGTTCGAGCCGTAAACCGGCCCCTGCCCCGACCGGCCGGACGGAGTCCGGCACAGCGTCCCGAAGCCTGGGAGGCCCCCTGGGGCCGAGCAGTGCGAGGGCGGCGTGAGGGATTGGTCGTTTCGCGCCGCCGGGCGGAGTCTTTGGTGTCCCACAGTGGGGTGCCCCGGTCGGGGGGTCTCAGGGACCGCGGCGGGGCGATGGGCTTTCCGGCCGGCCCTTCCTTCAGGTCAAGAAGGGGGCCGGGCGGCCCGTACCACCGCACTGGCTCGCACGCCGCCGCGGTCCTCAAGCTGTCCTCACCGCTGACCACCCCTCATCCGGGCCGGCGGTTCGGACGGCGTACAGGAGGCAGACCTCCAGTCGACTCCCGTACGCGGTCTGGGTGTTACCGGGAAGAGCTCAGTCCTCGCGCAGGGCGCGGACCGCTTCCTCGACGCGCTTGCCGTAGTCCGGGTCGGCGGCGTGGAAGTGGGCGAGGTTCTTCTCGATCACGTCGTCGCGGGAGACCTGGGACAGGCCGCCGGCGATGTTCGCGACCAGACGCTGCTTCTCCTCCTCCGACATCAGCCGGTACAGCTCGCCGGCCTGGAAGAAGTCGTCGTCCTTGGAGTGCAGCGGGGCCTCGTGCGTGCCCGTCCAGCCGTGGATGGCCAGCGGGGCCGACAGGGCCGTGTCCGTCTGGGCCGGACCGGAGTACGAGTTGGGCTCGTAGTTCTTGTCGTGGCGCGAGCCGTTGCGGGTGGCCATGTGGCCGTCGCGGCCGTAGTTGTCCGCACACCCCCCGGAAACAGCCTTGGGCGCGTTCACCGGCAGCTGGGTGTGGTTCACACCGAGGCGGTAGCGGTGGGCGTCCGCGTAGGCGAACAGCCGGCCCTGGAGCATCTTGTCCGGCGAAGGGCCGATGCCCGGAACGAAGTTGTTCGGGGAGAACGCGGCCTGCTCGACCTCGGCGAAGACGTTGTCCGGGTTGCGGTCGAGGACCAGGCGGCCGACCCGCTGCAGCGGGTAGTCGCTGTGCGGCCACACCTTGGTCAGGTCGAACGGGTTGAACTTGTAGTCCGCCGCCTCGGCCGCCGGCATGATCTGCACGTACAGCGTCCAGGACGGGTTCACGCCGCGCTCGATGGCCTGCAGCAGGTCGGTCTGGTGGCTGTTGGCGTCCGTGCCCACGACCTCGGCGGCCTGCTCGGACGACAGGCTGCGGATGCCCTGGTTCGTCTTGAAGTGGTACTTGACGAAGAATGCCTCGCCCTCGGCGTTGGTCCACTGGTAGGTGTGGGAGCCGTAGCCGTTCATGTGGCGGTACGAGGCGGGGATGCCGCGGTCACCCATCAGCCACGTCACCTGGTGCGTGGCCTCGGGGGCGTGCGCCCAGAAGTCCCAGACGTTGTCCGGCTCCTGCTTGCCCGTGAACGGGTCGCGCTTCTGGGAGTGGATGAAGTCGGGGAACTTGATGGGGTCCTTGATGAAGAACACCGGGGTGTTGTTGCCGACGAGGTCGTAGTTGCCCTCTTCGGTGTAGAACTTCAGCGCGAAGCCGCGCGGGTCACGGACGGCGTCCGCGCCACCCAGCGAGTCGGCCACGGTCGAGAAGCGCAGGAACGTCTCGGTCCGCTTGCCCACCTCGGAGAGGAAGGCGGCCCTGGTGAAGCCGGTGACGTCGTCGGTCACCTCGAAGTAGCCGTAGGCGCCGGACCCGCGGGCGTGCACCACGCGCTCCGGGATGCGCTCGCGGTTGAACCGGGCGAGCTTCTCCAGCAGGTGCTGGTCCTGGAGGAGGAGCGGGCCACCGACGCCGGCGGTGGCGGAGTTCTGGTTGTCGGCGACCGGAGCGCCGGACTCGGTCGTAAGCACACGCTGCGTCATGGGTGGCGGGGGTGACCTTCCGTGCGGGAGCTGCTGAGCGTGCCTGGAGCGTAAATTCACTCCGGCGAAAACGTCAACAGTTTGTTGAAATGAAGGTGATGGATCCGGGCCGTGGCTGCACTTGGGCGCGACAGGACAGGTG